>JACQEE010000075.1 GCA_016200725.1 Chloroflexota bacterium | reverse complement strand
CGACTTCCGGTTCGCACCCCTTCAGCAACGGGCCGCTCTCGACGGCCTGCCTTGCTATAATGACTTGGCAGTATTCTTCTGTACGGTGCATCACCTCATATGGGCGAGATTAAAAGCGCGTACGAAAAGGCGATGGAAAAGATCGCCGACCTGGGTGAGCCCACCAAGGAACAGAAACTCGAGTGGTCCGGCGTCCCCAAGGGCCAGAAACTCGCAGCGCAGTTGATGAAGGGCGAGGGCAATACCCAGAAAGCGCTCGCCGAAGTGAGCAAGGAAGAACGGGCCTACGTTCTTCGCGGGGCGATGGAAGTACTCGCCGCGAATCTGCAACTTCCGCGCTCAGCACCTGGACGGTTTCCGCCAGGAACTCAAGGCCCTTGTGTAAGGATGCCTGTGGACGACGCTGAGTCTCGTATCCGCGCAGCCGTCGACGCCACCCGTGTCGTGCGGTCGCCAAGACAGCACTTGGCCACATTCGGCGTGACTAACCTCCGGTATTTCATGGTCACTGAGCCGTCTTACGCCGAGATGACTACCGATCGCGAGTCCGTGATCCGCGAAGGCCGAGTTATCGCCAAGCGTCCTGAGGTTGTCACGCCCGCTTATCTGCTCAACCTCGAGGGTTTCGGCGACGACGCGCGCAAATCGCTGCAGATGATGGCTGAGCGCTTCGGCGCGAACTCGCCCGGCCTGTTATACGCCTACAAGAACGAAGGCAGCAGCCTAAACATCGTTGGCGGCGAGCCCGATGGTGTCGCCGACCGGATCAAGTCGGACCTGGATGGGAAAGGCGAGAACCTCGCGGTCGTCCTGCGCGGGGTAGACGATCTTTGGGATGTGTCGCTTCTAAAGTTCATCTTCGAGTACACCGCAGCCTCGGTTGCGGGAAACGCCTCTGAACTAGGAGGCCGTGGCCTGCTCGACGCGGATACCCGCTCGGGCATTCCACGTGCTGCCGTCGAGCGCATCGAGCGCCTATTCACCGCTGTTCGCGCTGGGGAGGCCGAGCCGGCGATCTTGAAGGGCGAACTCGACCGCTGGGGTGTCTTCAAGCAATATGAAGATCGTTTCTTCGCACTCTTTCGGAAACGCTAAGACGAGGGCCTGCGTCCAGTCTGTGCTAGACTGAGCCTTGGCCCCTGTCAGACCTGAAAGGGCATGTTCATGGTCCATACTGCGGTGAAGCGGAAAGAAGTCCTTCTCACCAGCCCTCGCGGCTTCTGCGCGGGTGTCGAGAGGGCCATCGAAATCGTGGAGATCGCGCTCGAGATGCACGGCCCGCCCGTGTACGTGCGCAAGGAGATCGTCCACAACCCGCATGTCGTGGAGGCTCTTCGGGCCAAGGGCGCTATCTTCGTTGAGAGCGAAGAAGAGGTACCGCCCGGCCGCGTCATCATCTACAGCGCTCACGGGATTGCGCCCTCCGTCCGTGAGAACTCGGCTGCTCGCGGCCTCACGGGCATCGATGCCACATGTCCCCTGGTAACCAAGGTGCACCTCGAAGCCAAGAAGTACGTGAAGGGCGGTTACTCGATCCTGCTGATAGGTCATGCCGGCCACGATGAGATCATCGGCACCATGGGCGAGGCGCCCCAGGCGATCCAACTCATTGAGCACGTTGACGATGCGCAAGTCGTACAGGTCCCCAATCCACAGAAGGTCGTCTGTTTGACTCAGACCACGCTCAGCGTCGACGATACCCGCGACATCGTCGAAACGCTCAAGATGCGCTTCCCTGCGATTCTCGTGCGCAACGACATCTGCTACGCGACGCAAAATCGGCAGACGGCAATCAAGGGACTTGCAGGTAAGGTCGATCTGATTCTTGTTGTCGGTGCAGCGAATAGCTCCAACTCAGTTCGCCTGATGGAAGTGGCTCGCGCCCAGGGTATCAATGCCCACCGGATAGCTGACGTGAAGGAGATCGACCCCGCGTGGCTCAACGGCGTGACCTCTATCGGCATCTCGTCGGGGGCCTCTACGCCTGAGATCAAAGTCACCGAAGTACTCCACTACCTCAAGGCTCGCGACTACGCTACCTCGCATGAGATCAAGGTGGTCGACGAGGACGTCACGTTCACGCTGCCTCGCGAGTTGCGCGCCTATCGAAAAACGGCCTCCTAGCGCGGAGGCTTGCGTGTCCGCGTTGCTTCCCCGTGCTGGCCGCCGTCTGGCTCTCCCTCTCCTCGCCGTACTCCTTGCTGCGATTGCCTGCTCATCTGCGAGTGTAGGAACCGCTACCTTAGCGCCTGCGACCTCGATACCGGCTGCGACAGCCGTGCCCACGGCTATTCCTACGCCAACGCCGGCGCCTACGCCAACCCTGCCTCCGCCCCCTCCCACCGCTCCGCCCATTGGCCTAGTCTCTCGGCTCCTGTCGTCAGCGCTTCCCACTACCTCTGGTGGCCGCGCTAGCGCAGGGCTTGACCTGACGTTCCAGGTGACCGGGTTCAGGCCGCTTGAGCAAGTGACGGTCTCCTACCTCGGCCCCGCCGGCATTGCGTCAACCGCTACCGCTCGCGCCGACGCTACCGGCACATTCGCCCTGCGCCGCCAGACATCGAAGGACTCGGTTGGTACGTGGAACTTGCGCCTCCGAGGTGACGCAGGCACTCGACGCGATGTCATGTATGACCTCGCCGAACTCGAGATCGCGACGGAGCGGGTAGTCTCCGAAGGCACGACCTACCACCGCTACCGCACACCCGAGGCAAACGTCTATCTGGACCCCGCGCTCCCCGCCGCCGACGCTGTCGTCATCGCCCAGTTTCACCGCGATGCCGAGACCATAGTCTTGCGCGATCTAGACTTTCAACTAAATGTTTCAACCGATTTCTATCTCGTTCCCAACCCCGAGGCCCTTGCGCGCGAAGTGCGAGCCGGTGGCGGCGACCTCGCTGGCTACGAGGCTGGCCTCTCACTCTTGAACTTCAAGCGCGCTGGCGTTTACCTCGATATGAGCAGCAGCCCGTTGCCTGGCTTCGCGCACATCGTGGCGCATGAGTTTACCCACCAGGTACAGGGACGCATCGAAGGCAATCGCACATCGCCTACCTGGTTCAGAGAAGGCCACGCTGAGTACGAGGGGTTCAAGTTCGGCATCGCTCAGTCCGGCGATTACGAGCGCAGCGTACGCCGCCACGCGCGCAGCATCGCCAGGAAAGCCGCGCTGGACAACACCTGGCGTCCTCTCGAGTCGATAGGAGCCTTCGATGTCTGGGAGACAGCGGATACGCCCACGGCGGAACTTCTCTACGCCGAGGCCTTCGCCACAGTGGACTACGTAGCCCGCACTTTCGGTGAACAGGCGCTGCGGCCTCTTCTGGACGGACTGGCTGATGCCCCTAACGATATCGACTCCGTCTTCAGGCGTCTCTTCAACCTCACCTCGCTGCAGTTACAGGACCGCGTCCGTCAGGATGTTGCCGCGAAGGACGCCTATGAGCAGAGTATCGATGCCTTGGTAGCCTGGGCGAAATTGATGCTTGCAC
>JACQEE010000074.1 GCA_016200725.1 Chloroflexota bacterium | reverse complement strand
CGCCCAAGATGTACCTACCCGCTCGCTGCTCCTGGGTCACCTGCCACCCCCCAACTCGGCCGCTCGGGCAGACCGGGCGGTGGGCTAGAATTGTATGGCCGCCTAGGAGGAGCGTCAAACCGATTTGCTATGGGCAGAGCCTATGTGTTCCACGGCGAAGACGAGTTTTCGGTAGCCGAGGCTGTCGCCCAGGTAAAGGGCACGTTGGGGCCGCGGGAAACTGTCGACGCCAACACCGTGACGCTCGATGGGATGAAAGTCTCGTTTGGCGAACTGCGCCACGCGTGCGACACGATTCCCTTCTTTGCCGAATACCGCCTCGTGGTCATTCCCGCGCTGCTGGAGCGGTTCGAGGAGAGCGGCCAGCGGCGAGGGCGAAAGGCCAAAGCACAGGAAAAGGGACTGGGCGACTGGGAAGCGTTAGCACCCTATCTCAAAGGTTTGCCTGCTCCGACGACACTCATCATCACCGGCGGAGCGCTGGACTCGCGGCGGCGGAACGCCCTGCTCGACAGCATTCGACAGACAGCGCAGGTGCGCGTCTTCTCGGCGCCGCGCGGCGGGCAATTGGTCGAGTGGCTCAACGCACGAGCACAGCGGCTGGGGGCGACGCTGAAGCGCGAGGCCACGCGGCTGCTAGCAGACTTCTCGGGCGGCAACCTGCGTCTGCTGGACCAGGAACTCGCCAAGGTATGCACCTACGCCAACGGGCAGCCGGTCACCGACGAGATGGTGCGGAAACTCGTCACCTCTGCCCGCGAGGCGCGCATCTTCGACCTGATGGACGCGGTCGCGCAGCGGCGGCAATCGGACGCGATGCGGAGCCTCGAGCAGTTGTACGTGCAAGGCGAGGCGCCGCCGTACATTCTGACGATGCTCGTGAGGCAAGTACGCCAGATGGTGCAGGCGAAGAGCCTGACGGCGAGCGGCGCAGACCGGCAGGCGTTCTTCGCAGCGCTGGAGACAGGGTCGGACTTCGTGGTGGACAAGTCGGTTGAGCAATCGCGGTCGTACACCATGGACGACCTGATGACGCTTTACAAGCGGTTATTGGACACGGACCTTTCGATCAAGACCGGACAGTTGGAGCAAGAGTTGGCGTTGGAGTTGCTCGTAGCAGACTCGGCGGGCGCTGCCGCGCGGTAACGACGCGATTCGCGCTTGACTCACCCGGTGGGCTGGGGGATAAGTAGGCATCCCCGTAACCACCAATGCCTTCCATTAGCGACAAAGCCGCCATCGTTGGAATCGGCCACACTGCGTACTCGCAGAAGTCGGGGCGTTCCGAGTTGGCGATGGCTGCGGAGGCATGCCTGGAAGCGATCCAGGATGCGGGCATGCAGCCCGAGGACATCGACGGCATCACCCGCCTGGACATGGACAACGTCACGGACGTGGCGCTGCAAAACGCGCTGGGCATTCCTTACCTGCGCTACTACCCAACCTTCGGCTACGCGAATCTCTGCGCCGCGGTGACGAACGCGGCGATGGCTGTCGCCACGGGAATGGCCAGCAACGTGCTGGTGTTCCGCTCGATGAATGGGCGCTCGGGCGGCAAGCGACTCGGAATGGCCCGGGAAGTTCCGGCGGCGATGGGCGACTCGGCATTCGCGGCGCCGTGGGGGCTGCTCACACCGGCGCAATGGGATGCCTTCATCGCGCGGCGGCACATGCACCAGTACGGCACGACGAGCCGGCAGATGGGGGCTATCGCCGTCGCATGCCGCCGACACGCCAACTTGAATCCCGCCGCCATCATGCACCGGCGACCACTCACCATCGAGGACCACCAGGCGTCGCGCATGATCGCGGACCCGCTACGCCTGTACGACTGCTGCCTCGAGTGCGATGGAGCAGGCGCAGTGGTCGTCACCTCGACGGAGCGGGCGCGCAATCTACGAAAACGTCCGGCGTACATCCTGGCGGGAGCGGCGGGCACCGGGCCGCGACAGGGAATCCACAAGCCCTTCGCCTACGACAACATGGCGGAGTTCCCAGAGACGCGCTACGTCGCCGAGCAGATCTTCGGGATGGCGGGCGTCGCGGTGAAAGACATCGACGTGGCGCAGATGTACGAGCACTTCACCATCGCAGTGATCATCGCGCTCGAAGACTTTGGTTTCTGCGCGAAGGGCGAGGGCGGGCCGTTCGTGGAGGGTGGACGAATCGAGATTGGCGGCACACTACCAGTGAACACGAGCGGCGGGAATCTGTCCGAGGTCTACATCCACGGGATCACACACATCATCGAGGCTGTCCGCCAGGTACGCGGCGAGTCGACGGCGCAAGTACCGGACGCCGAGTTGTCGATGGTCGCCGGACCCAACTTCATCCCGACGGGCGCGCTGATCCTTCGGAGATAGTCTTGGCTAGCAACGGAAAACAGGGCTTTCTGTTCGATGTCCGAGTACTCGAACTCGCTGACGAGACAGGCGAGTTCTGCGGCAAGTTGCTCGCGGGCGCGGGCGCTGACGTGGTCAAGATCGAGCCTCCCGGCGGAAGCGACACGCGCAATCTTGGGCCTTTCTACCACGACGAGACCAACCGGGAGCGCAGCCTGTACTTCTGGCATTACAACTTCGGCAAGCGCGGTATCACCCTCGACGTGACGAAGAAGACTGGGCAAGACCTGCTCAAGCGAGCCATCGCGCAGACCGATGTTTTCATCGAGACGCGACGGCCAGGCGAGTTGGCGCGAATGGGGATCGGCTACGACGAGTTATCGCGCGTCAATCCACGCCTGATCATGGCGTCGATTACGCCATTCGGGCAGTCGGGGCCGTGGCGCGATTGGAAGAGCAGCGACATCGTGCAACTGGCTTTAGGCGGCCAACTCATGATGTGCGGCTACGATCCGACTCCCGAGGGCGAGTACGACACGCCGCCCATCGCGCCGCAGATGTGGCACGCCTCACATATCGTAGGCAACCAGACCTGTATGGCGATCGTGGCCGCGCTCATGTATCGCGAGACGTCGGGACAGGGGCAGTACATCGACGCCTCGATGCACGCGGCAGCGGCGGTCTGTACCGAAATGGACATCCCGTACGCGGTGTACAAGGACCTG
>JACQEE010000073.1 GCA_016200725.1 Chloroflexota bacterium | reverse complement strand
GAGTGCGCGGACATCATCTGGTTTGGCACCACCTTCGCCCGCTCTCACCAAACAGCGGACTCGAACTCCGCGACCCTTAGCCTGCTGCATCGCTGCCTGAGCGTGTCCCCATAACTTGATCCAAGGTGAAACTAGTATTACGTCCTTGCGGGCCGCATAGAAGATGGACAGGATTGCTGGCCCGATCTGTTCGTCTACCCGAATGGTTGGTTCCATATCCATGACCGCCTCCGGTATCGCGCGTCGTAAAAACAATGGGACTGGTTGGGCTCTCCTACACGAACGCGCCGGGGCCGAGGTCGGGCAGGCGCTTGTAGCGCCAGCCTTCGCCCTCCGTGCAAGTGTCCGTTCTGCCGATGACGCTTCGTGGCTCGCGGGGTCGATAGTTGTTGAGCGTGCAGCCTATCGCGGAGCCCGTTCGGCGCTATTTCGGAGTGGCGTATTTACCCATGCCGGTGACATCGATCATGACACAGCGTTTGTCGCCCACAATCCAAGCGTCGTGACCCGGAGGGACGTAGAACGCGTCGCCGGGGCCCACTTCTGCCTCTGTACCATCGTTCATGCGGATGCGCATGCGGCCCTCGAGCACGTAGCCTGTGTGCGCAGCCTCGCACGAGTCGGTCTTGGCTATGGGTTTGATATGTTTGGACCATTTCCAGCCGGGCTCGAAGACGCCCCGGCCCAGCTTGAACTCTCCTACTGTGACCAACTGCAGCTTGCCCTTGCCCTCCGCGAACGAGCGTGTCTCCTCTGGTGCGTCAAGCGCCTTGCGGACCATCTTCTTATCTGGCATGCGCAGCCTCCCTCGCGAGAATGTAGCTCGTAGCCTGCTTGACGCGAGCCCCCCGCGTCAAGCCCTATGGCCACCGGCGCTTTCCCAGCAAGACGGGTTACATGCGAGCTGAGCACATGCCGTTTCCGAAGCCCCCGGCCGTGCTGGTCTCATCTCTCTCGCTGGGGCTTATTGATTGTCCACCGTGCCCCTGGTCGGAACCCCCTACACGAACGCGCCGGGGCCGAGGGCGGGGAGGCGCTTGTAGCGCCAGCCTTCGCCGCAACAGTCTTCTCCATTGCCTGACTGCGCTTCGGGAACGGTATTGACACGGAGCGGAGGCGCCGCTAACTTTGGCGAAACCGGCGAAGACGCCTCGGCGTATGAAGAAGAAGGAGGAGGATTGCTAATGTCAAGACGACGACTGGAACGAATGACTTTGTTCGTGTCTTTTGTCGCCGCACTGGTCATGGTGATCGCCGCTTGCGGCGGCGGTTCCGACAAGACGGCAACGCCCAAGCCCACGACGGCGCCGCCGCCAGCAGCGACGACCGCGCCTCAATCAAGCGCCACGACCGCGCCGCCAACTGCGACCAGGCCAGCGGCTACGGCCACCAATGCGCCGCCAACCGCTACGCCTCCTCCGACGCCCAGCCCGGCGCCGACGGCTACCCAAGCCGCGCAGGTCAAGACTGGCGGCATCCTGAACACCCGTGACATCACGGACTGGGCGAACTGGGACTCTTGGCACGGGCGGGGCGGCTTCGCGTTGCTCGTCGAAGAGAATATGTGGAGCAACCTGATGCACCCCAAGGTGGACGATCCGAGCACCATCCTTCCGGATCTTGCCACCTCTTGGACGCAGTCCTCTGATGGGCTGACTTGGACGCTGAAGATACGGCCCGGCGTAAAGTGGAGCGACGGCAAGGACTTCGCCGCCTCGGATGTCGTCTGGAACTTCCAGCGTGGGATGACCCCGCCGGACCCGCTGATCACCTTCAATTTCAGGAAGGTAGCCGTCGTCGATACGATCACCGCGCCTGACGCGTCTACGGTCACGATCAAGCTCAAGCGCGCGAGCGCGGCGTTCGCCGCCAACCTGGCCGCTCCCCAAATGCTCATGTATGCCCCGCAGGCGAATCCGCAAGCCAAAGACAATGCAGTCGGCACCGGCCCGTTCAAGTTCTCCAAGTTCGATGCGAGCGCCGGTCAGTTGTCGATGGTGAAGAATGCGAACTATTACCAGAAGGATGAGGCGGGGCGGGCGCTGCCGTACACCGATGGCATGAACGTGTTCATCATTGGTGATCCGACCGCGGCGAAGGCGGCGCTCGTCTCGGGCAAGCTGGACTGCGGCTGCGAGTACGACCACGACTACGTGACCGCAGCGATCGCTGAATTGAACGGCAAGGGCATCAAGACATACGCTGCGATCGCCGACCAGTTCTACCTCATATTCAACTTCTCGAAGGCGCCCTTCGATAAGGTCGAGGTACGCAGAGCGTTCAGCCAACTACTGGATCGCCGTTCGCTTGCTCCTATCCCGAGGAGCCAGGGCGCTGCCGCGCGCTTCCCGCCGAACTTCATGAAGCCGTCCAACATTGGCGGTCAATGGGGTCTTGCGGAAAGTGAACTGCTTCAAATGCCTGGCTTCCGCGACTTCAACACGGAGAAGGCTGACGCTGTAAACCTGCTCAAAGCAGCGGGGCTTGATCTCGGCTCCATGAACATCGAGTTCCTTGGAATCCGAAGCCCGAACGTGGACCCGTACCACACGGCTGCGGAGAGCCTGCTTGTCAACGCCGGCGCCAAGTCGATGACCTACAAGCAGCAAGGCACCGCCGCGCTCCTTGCAGACCTGGCCGCCAAGGGCTGGAACATCAGCATGACCAACGGCGGCACAGCCTTCGACGACCCTGACGATAATTTCCTGGGGTTCTTCACCACGAACGGCACCACTAATTACTCCAAGCAGGACTTCGGCATCGATGCCTTGGCCACGCAGGAGGACTCCACCCTCGATCAGGCCAAGCGCCGTGACGTCATCTGGACGATCATGCGCAAGCTGATCAACGACGCGACGGCTATCCCCGCCGTCTACCAGGTTGACGGCTACGCCACCCAGACGTACATCCAGGGCTACATCCCGCCCTTCCTGTCCGTCGGCCCGCAGTTCCGTCTCGAGCGTCTCTGGATCAACAAGTAGCGCCGGCCGGAAATCAGGCGAGAGCAACGAGGCCCGTCCCGGTCACTGGGACGGGCCTCCGCTTTTGCGCCGTTGCTTCAGCTTGCAGTTTTCTCCTCGAGTGCCCGCAGTCGGCGCACCTCTTCGACGCCCATCCAGAAAAATCGCATCCCGTTTGGACCATGATTCGGGGAGGAGACCACGCGCCCTGGGGCGTCCACCTAATACCCCTTCTGAGGATCCACCTCATTCTCCAACGGCCTTTCGTTCAGATAACGCAACAAGTTTTCGCAGAAGAGGTGGGTAGCACGCTTGGCATGCTCGCGGATGCTCCCCGAGTTGTGGGCCGTAACTATGACATTGGGCAAGGCCCAGAGTGGGCTCGTCGGTGGCAACGGCTCGTTCTCGAACACGTCCAGCCCAGCCCCGCCAAGATGCCCACTCCTTAACGCCTCAATCAGGGCCTGCTCATCCACCACGGCTCCTCTCGAGACGTTGATAAAAAACGTACCACGCTTCATTGCGCTGAACTCGGCAGCACCTATCAATCGCACCGTTTCATTCGTGAGGCTTACCGCCACCACCACGAAGTCGCAGCGCCCGATCATCTCATGCAGGCGATCCCTATCGTAAAGCTCGTCCACAAAGGACCGCCCTTCACCGATGTTGGAAGATCGCTTCGCCGCCAAGACGTGCATGCCGAAGGCACTAGCACGCTTCGCCACCTCGCTCCCAATGCGTCCAAGGCCTACGATGCCTACTGTTCTACCCCGGAGCTCCTCGTTGGTATACCGTGCCCACTGATGTTGGCGCTGAGCCGCCAGCCGTGTGGTCATTCGTTTCACATACATAAGCATGAACATCATGCAAAACTCGGCGATGGGAGCACTGTTTACGCCGCTGCTGCTTGTGAGTTTAACCCCCTTTTCGAGGAGGCCGGTTCCCGCCAGGTAGTCCACTCCGGCACTGTAGGCATGTACCCACGCCAGGTTCGGCGCGATCAGCACGATATCCTTGGGTAACCCTAGGGCAAAGATAATCTCCGCAGTGCCGGCCTGTCGCTCGAACTCCACCCCTTTGACATCGAGCACAGGCTGTATGGCGTCTTCGCGAAACGACTGAACCCATGCCCGGGTCATCTCGTCTACAAACGGGGCATGAGTGACGTTCACGGAGGGATGGACAGCCGCGATCGCTGCAATATCCTCCGGTCGCGCCAGGTGATGCGCGACTAAGACGTTGACCTTCAGCATATTCCCTCAGGGAGTCGGATAGTACTGAAGAGAAAGAACGGTACTATCAACCGCGAAGGCCGAAGGCTGGAACAGTTGCAAGGCGCCGAATATTGGAGGATCGGGCAAGTGTTCCCTTCCCCTGCCAGGCGTCTGCTAGATCGGCGTAGTCTTCAGAAGCTGTGCGACAGATCCCTCGATACGCGTCCCTTTGAAAAAGTCTGGATTCATACCGGCATGAAGCCTGACGGGATTGGCAAAGACAAAATCGCGAAAGTCGTCGCTGGTGATACGACCCTTCTCGACAGCCTCATACGCTTCTGCTACGACTGTGTTCATGTCTGTAGCATCCCAATGGCCAATATCCGAACCCAAGACTGCTCGAAGGCGTGCACCAAACGGGTTCACCGTGGTATTAAATGCCCAGGCATTCATCGGATCATCAGCTTCACATCCGAAGTAGAAGCGAGGGACGAAGAGGTCATGAATCTGTTCAGCCTCCTCAAGATGGCATGCGCCTAAATCATCGAGATTGCTTGGCCTCGGCTCCTCCTGATGAAAGAGTTGGCGTAGCTCCTCCAGCTTTGCTGTGACCAGCTCATCGCCATGGGAGGCAAATAGCTTCAGCAGGAGATCCCGGTCGAGGTTGGCAGGATTGAGCCGCTGAATGGCTTTGACATTTCGTTTTTCCCAGTGACCACTGATATCAGCGTAGAGATTGCAAGCCCATCCGACACCCCCCTCCAGAAACGCGAAGTTCAGCCTGGGAAATCGTCTTGTGACCCCACCCATGAAAAGAGCCTTACAAAGAGCGTCCCCGGCAGCTCCAAACATTCCAATATGGTTATACATGTAATTGGAGATAGACCGCCGACTACCCCATCCCATGCCGAATGAATGGGAGGTCACCGCGACCTTCAGCTCTACGCACTTTGCCCAAACCGGGTCATAGTCGTATTCGCTGTCTAGGCCAAACGTCTCTAGACGATCGATTAGACCCACCAGCTCAGGATGGTCGCGAGCGATTCTGGGAATGGGACGCGACACGAGTGAAATCATGATCACCTTCAAGCCCAGGACGCCAACTGCGTGCTCCAATTCGTCAATCGCTTCTTGAGGCGTATGCATGGGGATAACAGCTGCTGGAGTCATACGATCAGCGTATGGTCCATATGTATCAGCTAAATACGTGTTAAACGCGCGACACGTTGCGACCCGTGTGTCTGGGTCATCGATTCGGGGAAGCGCCAAGCCAAAGGATGGGTACAAAATGGCGAAATCGAGCCCTATGTCATCCATGCGGTTGTAAAGAACCCGGGGGAGGTGGGCTGCGGCCCGGTCTTGGACGTTGGTAGGCGACCCCCACCATGATCGCATCGTGACCCAGTTGTCGCGTCGCTCCACCAAACTCGTACGATGAGACCAATCGATTCGATCCCAGGTTTTGCGGAAAAGGTCACGTCCGCCTATGTGTTTCATGTAGTCTTGAACAACAGGCGTCATCTCAAGGATGTGACCATCTGAATCAATAATGGGGTGCTTGATCTTGGAACGGATTCCCGATGAATTAGCGGTGGTACGAGCCATGACGTGCTCCTGATCATATTTGCAGTTTGTGAAATAGGAAAGCCTCCGAGTTAGGGGGCCGAGGTTTTCGGGTATCTTATCGAGCCTGGTTGCCCTGTCAAGATAGCCAGGGCAAAAACAGTGTTCGTGCTCTTTGACCGCTACGCGAACGATGTCCCCGCCGACCTGGTGACGGCCGTCGCTGCCTTCGTGGACTACTACAACTTCCGCCGCTACCACCAGGCGCTGGGAGACGTGACCCCAGCTGATGTCCTGCACGGACGACGGGAGCAGATCCTGCTCCGAAGAAAGGAGGTGCGTCAACAAACCAACGTGAGCCGCCAGGCCTATAATCGTGCCCTCAGGGAGCTCCCAACGCCGGCCTAAACTCTCTGGTCACAAACTGTCCCATTTTCGCTGAACTCATACACTCCCTAATCTCCACCACAAAGACACGCTGTCGAAGTCACCCGCTCACTGTATCCAGACACTAGTCTGAGGAGACGCTCGATTCATCCGGCGATGAGTCTACACATTGATTCCACCAGCGAACTGGTTGGGGCCTCTCACACAAATGCTCCTGGCCCCAAGTCGGGGAGGCGTTTGTAGCGCCAGCCTTCGCCGCAGCCGCGACCGGTGGGCAGGACTTTACAGGGGTTGAAGTGGTCGGTGGGGCCGAAGGCGGCGCGCACTTTTTCCATCGCCGCGAGGTCGTCCGGGGAGAAGATGAGCGGCATGAAGCCCTTCTTTTCCAGGCCCACGCCGTGCTCACCGGTGATCGTGCCGCCGGCCTCGACGCAGATGCGCATGATCTCCGCGCCGGCCTCCAACACGCGCTCGCTCTGGCCGGGGATGCGCTCGTCGAAGAGGACGTTCGGGTGCAGGTTGCCATCGCCGGCATGGAAGACGTTGGCGACGACGAGGTCGTACCGGTTGCAGATCTCGGCGACGGCGCGGAGGACGTGCATCAACTTCGTGCGCGGCACGACGCCATCGAGGATGTAGTAGTTGGGCGCGAGGCGTCCCAGCGCCCCCAGCGCGCCTTTGCGC
This sequence comes from Chloroflexota bacterium, assembly GCA_016200725.1. The sequence continues at coordinate 11,660 of JACQEE010000073.1, read as the reverse complement.
GCCGCCCACAGCCGCTCGCGGTCGGCGGGCGCGTCGGCGATGCGCACGTCGCGGGCGCCCAGTTCGCGACAGACCGCCTCGACCGCCGCCGAGTCCTCTTCGACCGACTCGCGCAGGCCGTCCACCTCGATGAGCAGCACTGCGGCCGCGTCGGGCGGATAGTCGGCGTTGACCAGCGGCGCGACGGCCTGGATAGTCACCTTGTCGATCATCTCCAGCGCCGCCGGGATAATGCCAGTCGCGATGATAGTCGACACGGCTGCGCTGGCGCGGTCCATCTCGTTGAAGACGGCCACCATCGTGCGGACGGCCTCGGGCAGCGGCATCAACCGCACGACGGCCTTGGTGACGATGCCGGTCGTGCCTTCCGAGCCGACGAACAGGCCGGTGATGTCGTAGCCCGGGCGGTCCTGCTGCGCCTTGCCGAGCCACACCAACTCGCCGTCGGGCAGCACAACCTCGAGGCCAAGCACGTGGTTCGTCGTCACGCCGTAGGCGAGACAGTGGGGCCCGCCGGAGTTCTCGGCGACGTTGCCGCCGATGGTGCATGCCTTCTGGCTCGACGGGTCGGGGACGTAGTAGAGCCCGTGCGGGGCAGCCGCCTCGCTCAAGTGCAGGTTGATGACGCCCGGCTCGACGATGGCGAAGCGGTTGACGGGGTCGATCTCCAGGATGCGATTGAGGCGCGTCGTGACGATCATCACGCCGCCGTTGATGGCGACCGCGCCGCCGGAGAGCCCCGTCCCCGCGCCGCGCGGCACCACCGGCACGCCCAGGCCGTGCGCGAGTTTGACCACTCGCGATACCTGCTCCGCTGTCGAGGGGAAGACGACGACTTGCGGCGACATCTTCTCGATGGAGCCATCGAACTCGTAGACGAGCGTGTCGTCTGGCTCGTGCAGCACGGCGTCACGGCCCACGATGTCTTGCAGCGCGGCGACGAGCGGCTTGCTCTTGGTTTTTGTTCCGAACAGTGGCATCGTTTGCTCGCGCCTCACCCGCCCTACGGGCACCCCTTCGACTTCGCTCAGGGCTTCGCCTGGGACCTCCAGCACAGCTGGAGAGGGGAAGACCCTCACCTTCCTGGCTACGCCAGGAGTCCTCTCCCGCAGACGGGCGAGGGGAAGACCGCACCCACCCAAAGAGATCCTTCGACTACGCTCAGGATGACACAATTCTGCAAGGGGAGGGAGGACCGCTAGGGAGACATCGGCATGCGCTTGCTCGTTTCCTTGTCCACCAGGATGACATCGTCGTCCTTGTAGCGCTTGAGGAGGAAGTTCGTCACGGTGCCCTGGACGCCGTCGATGGTGGACAACTTCGCGGAGACGAACTGCGAGATGCTGTAGATGTCTTTGCCGGCGATGGTGACGGCGAGGTCGTACTCGCCTGAGACCAGCCACACGGAGTGCGTCTCGGGGTAGCGGTAGATGCGCTCAGCGATGGCGTCGAAGCCGACGTCGCGCTGCGGCCGCACCTTCACCTGGATGAGCGCCCAGACGCGCTGCTCGCCGAGGCGGTCCCAGTTGATCATCGTCTTGTACTTGACGATGGTGTGGTCAGACTCGGCCTTCCGGACCGTCTCCTTGACTTCGGGGAGCGGCAGCCCGGTCATCGTGGCGATCTTGTCTAGCGGCGTCCGCGCGTCCTGCTCGAGGATGCGAAAGATTTCGTGCATGCGCCTGCTCCGTGGCCAGACGGGCCAGTACCAGTATAAAGGCTAGCCCTGCCACTTCGGCTCGCGCTTCTCCCCGCGTACCCTTCGACTACCCCTTCGACTGCGCTCAGGGCTTCGGCTGAGAAGGGCAGGCAGTGTGGAGAAGCGCAGGGGACGAGCCTCATTCGACTCTGCTCAGGACAGGCTCTGCACTGCGTGGTTCCGACCAAATCGACAAAATACCAATAGAAGCATCGCCTTGTCTCACCTGGGGCGCTCCGCTAGACTGGCACGGGTTTTCAGGAGGACGTCATGGAAGTCGGGGTATCGCTGCCCAACATCGGCATGATGGCCACGCGTGAGAACATACTCACCATCGCCGATCGCGCGGAGTCGCTGGGACTCGACTCGGTCTGGGTAGGCGACCACCTCGGATTTCCGAAGAAGCCGAAGTTGCCGTACCCCTACTCGCGGGGCACGCCGATGTACCTCACGGCGTCGCAGCCGATCCTCGATCCCTTCGCGGTGATGGCGGCGGTCGCGGCGCGGACGCAGCGCGTGCGCATCGGCACGAGCGTACTCATCCTGCCATACCGCCACCCGATGGTCACGGCGAAGTTGGTCGCCAGCATCGACCACATCGCGGGCGGCGGTCGTGTCATCCTGGGCGTCGGCGCCGGTTGGATCCCCGAGGAGTTCGACGCGCTGAACCTCTCGCTGGAGCAGCGCGGCGCGATGACGGACGAGCAGATCGCCTACCTGCGCGAGGCGCTGAGTAAGTCCGACCCGCAGTACAAGGGCAAGTTCTACCACCTCTCCGGCTTCGACCTGCTGCCCAAGCCGGCAAAGCCCATTCCCGTCTGGATCGGCGGCCAGTCGAAGGCCGCCATACGCCGCACGGTGCGGATGGGCGACGGGTTGCATATGCTCGACCTATCGGCGGAGGAGATGCGGCCGATCGTGGCCGACCTCAAGGCGGAGTGCAAGAAGGCCGGTCGCAAGTCCGAGGAGATCGTGCTCTCCATCCGCTCGCAGGCGCACATCAAGGACAAGGCGACGCCGGAGGAGCGCAAGCGGCCAATCACCGGCAGCGTGCAGCAGATCATCGACGAGTTGAAGGAGTTCGGGCGGATGGGCATCAAGCACGTCTGCCTTGGCCCCGGTCCCGGCGCGAGCGGCCTCGACGGCTTCCTGCGCCATATGGAGATCATCGCGAAGGAAATCAAGCCAGCAGTCGCCGGCAAGTAAGCAACTACGCCCGTTCATGGTTCGACAGGCTCACCACGAACGGGCTGAGCCATACAACAAACTGGAGGAACCCTTGGCGAAGCAAACGTACGAGAAGGTGCTGGTGGACGTCGACAAGCAGGGCATCGCGACGGTCACGCTGAACGATCCCGAGCACCGCAACTGCATCACACCGACGCTCTCGAAAGAGATGAACAAGGTGCTCGACGGTATCGCGCCGGACCGCTCGATCCGCGTCGTTATCGTGCGCGGGGCGGGCGAGCAGTCGTTCTGCGCGGGCATGAGCCTGAAGCACTTCATCGAGTACCGGACGCACGGATGGGACCTCTACAACCCCGGCGAGAGCATGATGGACTGGTGGGGCAAACTGCGCCGCCTGCCGCAGCCCGTCATTGGCGCCATCAACGGCTACTGCATCGGCGGCGGCTTCTGCGTCCTCGACTCGTGCGACCTGGCGATCGCCTCCGACCGCGCGATCTTCAGCCTGTCGGAGATCAACTTCGGCAGCCTACCGGGCGGCGGAGCGATGCGCGCGGCGCTCGACCCGATGCCCATCAAGCCGGCGATGTGGCTGATCCTCACGGGCAAGCCCATCGATGCGCAGGAGGCCTGCCGCACCGGCCTCGTGAACAAGGTCGTGCCGCACAAGCAACTCATGGCCGAGGTGCAAGACCTCGCGGAGAACCTGGTCACGCATCCTTGGCAGGCGCTCGAGTTCTGCAAGCGCGCCGCGTATGGTTCCAAGGCCATCCCCGACCGCTTCCTGGGCATCGAGTACGAGACGGCGCTGTCGCACTGGGTCGGCCACGTGCGGCCGCCCAAGGGCGGGTCGGCGCAGGAAGGCCTCGAAGCCTTCGTGGCCAAGAGGTACAAGCCGGGGCTCCAGACCTACGACTTCCGCAAGTCGGCGGCGGCCAAGAACGGGAAGCGGAAGTAGATGTTCCGTCTATGTAGCACCCTCGGTCTGAATGCCGATGGACCGTGCGGCCGCTGCCAGGCGAAGGTCTAGCGTCACAAGAGGCGTACCAACCGTCTGGGCCACCAGCAGATAAGAGGCATCGTATGCGGACAGGCCTGTCTGGCCTGCCAGCCGGAACAGGCCATCTGTTGCAACATCGATCCATTCGATGTTGCGTCCCATAGCACCCGCGAGGGCACGACGGAAGGCATCCTCTTTCTCCGGCGCTCGCCGAACCTTCTTGAGCGCGGTGTTGGTCATTTCAAAGACCAACAGTCGCGGTTCGTAGAGAAGTTCATAGCCGAGGAGGGGCTCGATTAGAACTGTCTCGGGCTCACCAAAGGCGACCGCGGCGAGGGCCGATGCGTCGGCGACCTTACCGGGCATCGCGATCGGCTCTAATCATCGCGACGGACTCGCTTTCCGTCCGAAGTCCCATCGCCTTCACCATCTCGGCAAGCTCCGCGACACTGCCGCGCTTCGGCTTCTGGCGGTTAGCCTCCTTCGCAGCATCCAGTTCGCTCAACACTTTGCCCAACGCGGCGTCAAACGAGTCCACGAGGGGCTCGGCGAATTCCTGGACCTTCTTAAAATGCTCTTCGGACACACGTACCACAGGCATGCTACACCTCGCATGGTGTTACATTGTAACACACTTGTTTCCTTGACACCATCAGGGGTGGATGCTACGGTACCGCCACTCCGGCGCACCTCGGGAGGCAGTCGATGGAGATGAAGGCTAAGGCGGCGATCTGCGGCCTGGGTATCACCGACCAGGGCAAGATTTTCGGCAAGACCGCCTACCAGTTCGGCATCGAGGCAATCGACCTGGCGATGCGCGATGCGGGGCTGCCCAAAGAGCAACTCGATGGGCTGCTCATCTACACTGGCAACGCGACCGGCGGGGCTCCGTCGTTCGATCAGCAAGTGGCGTTGCAACACCAGATGGGCCTGCGCGACCTGAGCCTGTTCTCGTTCGTCGATGCGATGGGCGCATCGGCTGGCTCGATGGTGCAGTACGCGGCGATGGCTGTCGCGAACGGCCTCGCCAACTACGTCGCCTGCGTCTTTGCTGATGCGCCGCTGCGCGATCCCACAATGTCAGCGGGCGCGTCCTTCGGCAGCGGTCGCAAGATCGAGCCGGTCGGCATGACTGGCCTCAAGATGCACTACGGTTTCTACGGCGCGAACACCTGGTATGCGCTTGCGGCGCAGCGCCACTTCGAACTGTTCGGCACGACGAGCGAGCAACTCGGCGCCATCGCGGTCGCCCAGCGCCAGTGGGCGGCGATGAATCCCAAGGCGCAGATGAAGGCGCCGATCACCGTCGAGGACCACCAGGCCTCGCGCTTCGTCGTGGAGCCGCTGCACCTGCTCGACTGCTGCCTCGTATCGAACGGTGGCGTCTGCGTCATCGTGACCACGGCCGAGCGGGCGCGGGCGCTGAAACAGCCGCCGGTCTACATCTGGGGCATGGCTCAGGCACATCGCGGCTATACGACGCGCGCGATGCCTGGCGACTTCATCGAGTCGCCAGCGCCTCGGTCGAAGGAGAAGGCCTTCCGCATGGCGGGCATCGATGTGAGCGACGTGGACGTGGTGCAGTTGTACGACTGCTACACGATCACGGTGCTGGACACGCTGGAGGACTACGGCTTCTGCGAGAAGGGTGAGGGAGGCCCGTTCGTCGAGGACGGCAAGTTAGGCCCCGGCGGATCGCTGCCGTGCAACACCGGCGGCGGCGAGTTGAGCGGCTACTACATGCGTGGGCACACGCCGCTCTCCGAGGGCGTCGTGCAGGCCCGCGGCCAGGGTGGCGAGCGACAGGTCAAGGACCACAACATCGTGCTGGTCACCGGCAACGGCGGCTGGCTGGCGCACCACGCGACGCTTGTACTGAGCCCGCTGTCTTCGTAACCTAACCCCTGCCCCTTCCCTGAGAGGGAAGGGGTGAGAGCAGAGAGGGAGATTCTTCGCTTCGCTCAGAATGACAAAGGTGTTATGACCACGCAAGAAGCCAAGCGACCCGTCCCCATCGTCGACGCGGCCACGAAGCCGTTCTTCGACGGCGCGCGTGAGGGTAAACTCATGCTCCAGCGCTGTGGCAAGTGCCGGGCCTGGCATATGCCGCTGCGCCAGTCCTGCGACGAGTGCCTCTCGCTCGATCTCGAGTGGGCGCCGTCGAGCGGGAAGGGCGAGGTCTACAGGACGTGGGGGGCACGTTCGTCCCGAAGTTCAAGTTGGCGGCGAAACGCTAGGACCCTCACCCCAACCCCTTCGAGGACTCAGGGCTTCGCCTGGGATTCGCAGGCGGGAGAGGGGGAGAGAGAAGATGGCCAGCGCGCCGTCGATGCCTCGCCGACGCGGGCAGGCCGCTACACCGCAGCCTCTTACTGGACTGCGCGTTCTCGAAGTCGGCGATTTCATCGCCGCGCCATACGCGGGCAAGTTGCTCGCCGATCTCGGCGCCGAGGTCATCAAGATCGAGCGGCCAGTGCGCGGGGACACATCGCGCGACTTTGGGCCGTTCACCAACGATCGACCCGACTCCGACGGCAGCGGCCTCTACGGCTACGTCAACGCAAACAAGTTGGGCGTCACGCTCGACCTCGAAATGCGATCCGGCCGCGACTTGTTTCTACGACTCGCCGAGCAGGCCGACGTCGTGCTCGACGGCGACCCGCAGCGCCAACTGCGGCGGCTCTCACTGGGCTACCCGATGCTGCGCGAGGTCAACCCGCGGCTGGTGATGACGTCGGTCACTGCGTTCGGTCTCACCGGGCCGTACGCGGGCTATCGCGGCAATGACTTGATCGCGCTGCACGCCTCAGGGACGGGGCACCGGCAGATCGGCTACCCCGACCGGGAGCCAATCCGCGCCGCGTGGTACCAGGCCGACCACTGGGGGGCGATCAACGCGGCGACAGGGACAATGATCGCGCTCGAAGCGCGGGAATACACGGGTCGCGGCCAGCACGTCGATATCGCATCCGCGGAGGCGCTCGCCGCGATGTTCGTCGCCTACAACAACATCGGCCTCTGGCGCGACCGCGGCTTCATGCAGGGTCGCTCCGGCCATCTGTGGACGAACTCGTATATGGGCATCCTGCCGTGCAAGGACGGCTATGTCTTCATCTTCCCGCCGGACGACCACATGTGGCAGGGTATGCTCCACGCGATGGGCGACCCCGAGTGGGCGACCGCGCCGCAGTTCGCCGATCGCGCAGAGCGGACGAACCACTGGCAGGAGATCCTCGATCTGCTGCTCGACTGGCTGAAAGATCAGACGAAGGAGGAAGTGTTCCAGAAAAGCCAGGCCTATCGCGCGCCGAACACCGCTGTGTACGACATGCGCGAGGTCTTTGAGAACGACCATCTCCGCGAGCGCCTCTTCTTCCTGCCGTTGCAGATGCCGAGCGGCGAGACGTATGAGGCGCCGGGCGCGCCATACCGCTTCTCGCGAGGCGGCTGGGCGATGCGCTCCGCCGCGCCGCGACTCGGCCAGCACAACGCCGAGGTATTCTGCAAGCGGCTGGGGCTAAGCCGATTGCAGTTGGCCGCGCTCGGCAGGGCAGGCGTGGTATGAGCAAGGGGTGGACAGAAGAACAGGACGGAGGGATGCTTCACTCCGTTCAGCATGACAGGCATCTGCCGCTGCGCCATCTCCGCGTCGCCAACTTCGGCTGGGTGTGGGCTGCGCCAGCCCTTGGCCACCTGATGGCCGACATGGGGGCCGAGGTCGTGAAGGTCGAGTCGGAGGCGCGGATGGACATCATGCGCTGGGCGGGCATGACCCTCCGCGACGCGCCGAACCAGACGTTCAACTTCCACTCCATCCAACGCAGTTGCGGCAGCCTCACCGTCGACCTGGCGAAGCCCGAGGCGGTCGAACTGACGAAGGCGTTCATCGAGCAGTGCGACCTGGTGATCGAGAACTACCGGCCGGGGACGATGGCACGCTTCGGCCTCAGCTACGAAGACCTCCGCCGTATCCGGCCAGACCTCATCTTCATCTCACTTTCTGCGGCTGGGCAGGACGGTCCGCTGCGCGGCATCACCACGTTCGGGTCGTCGCTGGGGAGCCTCACCGGACTCGACGCGCTGCAAGGGTATTACGACAACCGACCGATCCCCGCAGGCATGGCGCTGCCCGATCCGTTCAACGGCATCCTCGGCCTCTACGCTGTGCTCGCGGCAGTGCGGCATCGTCGCGAGACTGGCGAGGGGGAGTACATCGACCTCTCGCAGTGGGAGGCGACGACGTGCACGATCGGCGCGCCGCTACTCGACTGGCAGATGAACGAACGCATCGAGGGGACGCGAGGCAACCGCGACCCGATGCACGCGCCACACAACGTCTATCCATGCCAGGGCGGCGACCGCTGGGTGGCCATCGCGGTGAAGACCGAGGCCGAGTGGCGCGCGTTCTGCGATGCGCTGGGCAGCCCCTCGTGGACGCGCGACTCTCGTTTCACCGATGCCTTCCGCCGCATACGAAACCAGGACGCGCTCGACGAGCACATCGCGGCGTGGACGCGCGAACGGACGAACACCGAGGTGATGCGGATACTCCAAGGCGCAGGCGTCTCAGCAGCACCGGCTTTCTCCTGCGAAGAGTTGTTCGCCGACGAGCACTTCCTGGAGCGCCGTGCGTGGGAGGAAGTGCAGCACCCATACGGTACCGAGACCGTCTACGGCGTGCACTGGAAGTTCAGCGAGACGCCCGGCCGCATCCGCCAGGGGTCGCCGCTGCTCGGGCAGGACAACGAGCGCGTGGCGTGCGAACTGCTCGGCTTGCCGGAGGACGCCCTGCGGCGGTGGCAGCGGGAGCGAGTGGTTTTCTAGCCCCTCGCGACTAGCCGCCGGCTGGTGTAGTTCCGACCACCGTCTCCTGCGAAGCGGTCGCAGCGTCGTCGGCTGACCCTGCGCCGTTGGAGTCGCGGCGTCGACGTTTCGGCTGTGTAGCCGCTGAACGCCGTCGCGTAAAGACCAACTCCTTCGCCTTGCCCTCGCGCATCGAGAGGACGACGACGTCGCCATCGCGGTAGTTGCCTTGGAGCACCTGCAGCGCGAGCGGTTCGAGTACCTCGCTCTGGATGAGACGCTTGAGCGGGCGCGCGCCGAGCAGGATGTCGAAACCTCGCTCGGCGAGGTACGCCTTCACGGGCTCAGTGATCTCGAGGCGGATGCCGCCCGGCGCGAGGCGGCGGTTCACCAGCCGCGTCTGAATCTCGACGATCTGCTTGATCTGCTCGAGGCGCAGCATGTCGAATTTGACGATGGCGTCGATGCGGTTGAGAAACTCGGGGCGGAAGTGCGAGCGCAGTTCCTCGTTGAGCATCTCGTCGAGGCGCGCCTTCGGCGTCTCCAGGTTCTCACGGTAGAGATGCCCGCCAACGTTGCTCGTCATGATCAGGATGGCGTTCTTGAAGTCGACCGTGCGCCCGTTGCCATCGGTGAGGCGGCCATCGTCCATGATCTGCAGCAGGATGTTGAAGATGTCGGGATGCGCCTTCTCGATCTCGTCGAAGAGCACAACGGAGTATGGCTTGCGGCGCACGGCTTCGGTCAACTGACCACTGTCCTCGTAGCCGATGTAGCCCGGCGGCGCGCCGACGAGTCGCGAGACCGTGTGCTTTTCCATGTACTCCGACATGTCGATGCGCACCATCGCCTGCTCGTCGTCGAAGAGGAACTCGGCGAGCGCGCGGGAGAGTTCGGTCTTGCCGACTCAGGTGGGGCCGAGGAAGAGGAAGGAGCCGACCGGACGGTTGGGATCCTTCATGCCTGCTCGTGCAAGACGCACAGCATTCGCCACCGTGCGGACGGCGCGCGGCTGGCCGACAATGCGCTCCTGGATCCTGTCCTCCATGTTGAGCAGTTTGAGTTTCTCGTCCTCGACCAGTTTGCGGATGGGGATGCCCGTCCACGCAGCGACCACGTGGGCGATGTCTTCGTCATCGAGGTCCAGTTTGCATATGCGGCCGTCGCGGGTCTGCATCTCGTCGAGGTGCGTCTCTTCCTCGGCGACGCGCGACTCGAGTGCATGCAGAGCGTCGTTCGCCTTGCGGACGGCTGTCTGGCTCCAGCCAAGTTCGGTCGCGAAGGCGAGCACCATCGCGCGCCAGCCGGCGGAGGCGCGGCCGGAGCGAATCGCGTCCACAAGAGCCTTCTGCGCCTTCCAAGCACCCTGGTCGCGAGTTGCCGATTCGGCAAGTTCGGCGATCTGCTCGCTCATGCGGCGCACAGGCGCGTTGTCATTGCCGCGCTGCGCTTCGAGGTCGCGCACCTCGAGGGCGAGTTGCGCCGCGAGGCGGCCCGTGGCCTCGACGTCGACCGGCAGAGAGTCTGCCTCGATGCGCACCTTGGAAGCGGCCTCATCTACGAGGTCGATGGCCTTGTCGGGCAGCGAGCGGTCGCTGACGAAGCGATGCGAAAGCGCGGCGGCAGCCACGAGCGCCGAGTCGTCGATGCGAATGTCGTGGTGCGCCTCGTAGCGCGACTTGAGGCCGCGCAGGATGCTCACTGTCTGGTCGACGTTGGGCTCTTCGACGCGGACGGCCTGGAAACGCCGCTCGAGCGCGCCGTCCTTCTCGATGTGCGTGCGGTAGTCGTCGAGCGTGGTGACGCCGATGCAGCGGAGTTCGCCGCTGATGAGCGCAGGCTTGAGCACACCGGCGATCTCGCCGCCGGCCTTGGCAATCACCTGGAGTTCGTCGATGAAAAGGATGATGCTGCCGCGTGCCTCGCGGATGTCCTCCATCGCGCTGCGCATGCGCTCCTCGAAGGCGCCGCGAAAGTCTGAGCCGCCGGCAAGCGCGCCGAGATCGAGGGCAAAGATGCTGGTGTTTTTCAGTTGGTGGGGCACTTCACCGCGAACGATGCGCTCTGCGAGGCCTTCGACTATCGAGGTCTTGCCGACGCCGGGCTTGCCGATCAGCACCGGGTTGTTTTTGAGACGTCGCGAGAGCACCTGCATGACGCGGCGGATTTCCTGGTCGCGCCCGATGACAGGGTCGAGGAGGCCATCGGCGGCGAGGTCGGTGAGGCAGCGGCTGAACTTGCGGAGGCTGCGCGCCTTGGGAGTGGAGTCCTTGGTCGTCGATGAGATGGATGGCGACGACGTGGTGCCGTTGCTGCGCTCGGGCGGCCTCCCACGCGCTGTGCAGGAAGGCCTCGAAGGCGGGCGAGGGCTCGACGATGGCGCCGGTCGCTCCGAGAGGCCGCGAGCCAATCGTTTGCGCCAGCGCGTCGCGGAGCGTATCGGGACTCGCGCCGATTTCGTTGAGCGCGGCAACGAGGCCGGTGGCCGGATCGCGAAGGCAGGCTAGCGCGAGGTGCTCCTGCTCGACGGCGCGCGCGCCGGACTCGACCGCTGCCTGATGGGCGAGCGCGAGGAGACGGCGGGCGTCCTGGCTAAATCGGAGCGGGTTCATTCTGTGCTCATTCCGAGGCTTCCAGAAGTATATCAGTCAGTGCAGACATGGCGGGAACATCGCCTCTGTTGGGCTTTGTGCAGCCTGCACGATGTCATCGCGGGTGCTCTGAGCTAGATTGAAACGGCTCCCAGACGAAGGCGGGCTACATGAAAAAACTCTTTGCGGTGTTCTTGGTGCCGGCCGCACTCGTCGCTGCATGCAGCGGCGGGAGCAGCACGCCGACACCGCAACCGACTACGACCCCTTCGATTTCGGGAACGGTGACCGTGTTCGCTGCTACTTCGCTGACGGACGTGTTCAACGAAGAGGGTCAGGCCTTTCAGAAGCAGTACCCGACCGCGAAAGTGACGTTCAACTT
>JACQEE010000087.1 GCA_016200725.1 Chloroflexota bacterium | reverse complement strand
TCACGAAGACCACATCGGCGGGCTGCCATTCTTTCTCGACCAGATCAACGTACCCGTCTATGCCTCGAAACTGACGCACGGCCTCATCACCGTGAAACTTCGGGAGCGTCGGCGCAAAGACGCCACTGTCCACGAAGTCGCCGCAGGCGACATCATCGAGTTGGGCTCATTTTCCGCCGAGTTCTTCCGCGTCTGCCATAGCATCCCCGACGCGATGGGGCTGGCGATCCGCACGCCCGTCGGCACCGTCGTGCATACCGGCGACTTCAAGTTCGATCACACGCCTGTCGATGGCAGGCCATCCGACCTGGGCAAACTGGCGCAGTTCGGCAGCGAAGGCGTCCTAATCCTGTTTTCCGACTCCACCTATGCCGAGTTGCCCGGCTACACGCCGTCCGAGCGAGTTGTTGGCGAGACGCTCGACAGGGTTGTTGCCCAGGCCTCGGGTCGAGTGATCGTCGCCACATTCGCGTCGCTGATCTCGCGTGTCCAGCAGGTGACGGACGCAGCCGTGAAGCATGATCGCAAGGTCGCCGTCGTGGGCCGCAGCATGGTAGACAACGTGCAGATGGCCACCAAGTTGGGCTATCTACATGCTCCCCAAGGCACCTTCGTGCGGCCCGATGAACTCGCCCAGTTGCCGCCGCACCGCGCGGTCATTATCACAACAGGCGCTCAGGGCGAGCCGACCTCGGCCCTTGTCCGTATGGCGAACGACGACCACAAGGACGTCGCCATCCAGGCAGGCGACACGGTCGTGATCTCGGCGACGCCGATCCCAGGCAACGAGCGGCTTGTCTACAAGACGATCAACAACCTCGTCCGCCAGGGGGCGACCGTACTGAACGACAAGATGTCGCAGGTACACGTCCACGGTCACGCGGCGCAAGAAGAGTTGAAGACGATGATCAACCTGACGCAGCCGCGGTATTTTGTTCCGATCCATGGTGAGTACCGACACCTGGTATCCCATGCAGCGATTGCCAAATCGATGGGCATACCTGAAGAGAACGTCTTCGTGATGGAAGACGGTGATGTGCTGGAACTGACAAAGCATCACGCCCGGCGTCTGGAAAAGGTGTCGGCCGGCCCGATCTACGTCGATGGCCTCGCCCGCTGGGACATGTCGACTGTGGTGCTGCGCGACCGCAAGGTGCTCGCCCGCGATGGCATCGTAGTCGCCTTCGTTGCTGTCGATAAGGCGACGGGCAAAGTTGTCGGCGAGCCAGAGTTGGCTTCGTACGGATTCCTCGATGAGACGCAGAAGGCCGAGGTGCACAGCAGGGCGCAAGAGTTGATCCTGGAGACGCTCCGGTCGGCCCAGGGCCACGCCTGGGACTCCGGGCTGGTCCAACAACACGTGAAGGAAACGCTCGGCCAGTATTTCCACAAGACGACGAAACGGCGGCCAATGATCATCCCGGTGGCCATGGAGTTGTAGCCGTGACTGCTGCCAAGAAGAAGTCACCATCCAAGAAGTCCGGCAAGGGCAGGGCCGACCTGCACACGCTCAAGCCGCCCTCCGCGGTGCTCAAGGTGCCGTGGTTCCAGGTGGCCGTGCTGCTGGTGATTGCCTGCGGCTTCCCGTTCGTCCTCTGGCAGAAAGATAGCCTCTGGCGCGTCGTCGGCTATGGCGTCGCCTTCCCCGCTGCGATGCTCGTCTCGTTCGCGCTCGGCCTGCGCTTCGGTGGGATGTGGTTCGTCAAGCACCTGCGCTGGTGGGCCGGGCTCGTCGTCCTCGGCTTCGTCGGCTGGGCCTGCCTCAGTTTCTTCAATGGCGGCGGCGTGCTCCAGACCGCCAGCATGGGTGGCTCGTTCGGCAAGCACCTGCTTGGCGGACGCAACATGGTTGGCGTCCTGCGGCTCATCGGCTACACCGTCGTCGCCTTCGCGCTCCTTGCCCCGGCGATCGCCTGGGCGCTGGCGCAACGGGGTGGCCGCGCGATGAGCCGCGCTGGCGTGGCCGCCGCCGAGGCCTCGAGTATCGCCGCGCAGTCGGCGGCGCGATCGGCTGCCGACCGGGTCGGCATCGCTAGCAGCGCCATACGCGAGCGTCTCGGCCAAGCCGCGGCGAAAAACGGCAACGGCCATGACAAGATGCTCGAGCCGCATGAGACGCAGATGCTGCCGGAGCCTGCGGTGGAGAGCATGCAACAGGAGCCGATATCGGACGAACACCTCGAGGAAGAGGAGAGGCACGCAGAGGCCGGCGATGCAGCGAAGAAAAAGCCACGCGCGGTGAAGCATCGCGAGCATGAACCATCCGATGCCGAAGTGCAGGCGCTGCTCGAGGGCGAGTCCATCGGCGGATGGAAACTGCCATCGATCGAGGCGCTCGACAAACTACATGCCGGCGATACGCCGGTGAATACCGATAACGAGGCGCGCGCGAAGGCCATCGAGCAGGCGCTCGCCAGTTACAACATCGAGGGCAAGGTCGTCGAGATCAACCCCGGCCCAGCGGTCACCCAGTTCGGCATCGAGCCTGGATGGGTGCGCCGTTTCAAAGAGATCCGCGTCAAGGACCCCGATGGCAAGGCGATGCTGGACGACGAGGGCAAGCCTGTCGTCCGCAAGGAAGAGACGGCGCGAGTGCGCGTCAAAGTGGATGCCATCGCCAACCTCGACAAAGACCTCGCGATGGCTCTGGCGGCGCCCAGCATCCGCATCGAGGCGCCGATCCCCGGCAAGGCGCTCGCCGGCATCGAGGTTCCGAACGCCACTTCGGAAGTCGTCGGACTGCGCGCAATCCTCGAGAGCCCTACCTACATGAAGATGCGCGCGAAGTCCAAACTCGCGGTCGCGCTGGGCAAGGGCACCGGCGGCGAGCCGTGGGTCGCCGACCTGGCCAAGATGCCGCACGTGCTCATCGCCGGCGCGACGGGCAGCGGCAAGAGCGTCTGTATCAACGTCGTGCTCGCCTGCCTCCTCATGCAGGCGACGCCCAAAGAAGTGCAACTCCTGTTGATCGACCCCAAGCGCGTCGAGATGGCGCCTTACAACAGCATCCCGCACCTCGTGGCGCCGGTGCTTGTGGACTTGGAGAAGGTGCCAGGGGCGCTGCGGTGGGCGCTTCATGAGATGGACGAGCGCTATAAGAAATTCGCCTCCGTGGGCGCGCGCAATCTCGAGGCCTACAACAAGAGCAAACAGGTCGTCGACCCGTTGCCGTACCTGGTTATCGCCATCGATGAGTTGGCCGACTTGATGATGTCGGCGCCTTACGACGTGGAGCACTACCTCACGCGCCTCGCGCAACTGGGCCGCGCGACGGGCATCCACCTCGTCGTCGCCACGCAACGGCCGTCGGTCGACGTGGTCACCGGCCTCATCAAGGCCAACTTCCCCACGCGCGTCTCGTTCGCCGTCTCCTCCCAGATCGACTCGCGCACGATCCTCGACACGCCAGGTGCTGAGAAGTTGCTGGGCAAGGGCGACATGCTCTACCTGCCGCAGGACGCGCCGAAGCCCATCCGCATCCAGGGCGTCTACGTCTCCGATCGAGAGGTGGAGAAGATCGTCCGGGCATGGAACAGCCAGAACAAGGACAATCCTCCGGAGTACGTCATCTTCGAGTCACCCGATGGCGAGCACGGGAAGACGATGAAGGTCGGCGCTCCCACCGCCGCGCCTGCCGCCGCCGCGGCGAAGCCATCGCCAGTGCCGACGGCCACGGGCAGGGCTCCTGCGACAACTTCGGCAGGCCCGGCACGGGCAGCGGCGGCCGCTCCGCACCACAATGGGACAGTGCCGCCCAGCCGCGCCAACGAAGCGGATGCCGCCGACGATGCGCTCTTCGCCAAAGCGAAGGCCATCGCCGACACCGATACCCGCCTTTCGCCGTCACTTCTATCGAGACGCCTGAACATCGGGTATACTAGGGCCAAGCGTCTGATGGAGGAGTTGGAAGAAGCGGGCTACGCTGACTCGGAAGCGGAAGCAGCGCTTTAACACGGGGCTCCTCTAAAGGCGCGGCATCCTGGCTGGGTGGTCTGAGGCCCCATGCTCAAGGAAATGCCCGAGCAGGGCGCGGTGCCGGTGCCGGACAGCGCTGCTGACCTGGACCGGTGTCTCAACTGCGGTGCCGAATTTGCGGGAGACCTAGTCTTCCGGCGCTACCGTGTGTGTCCGTCCTGCCGCCATCATTACAATCTGACTGCCGCCGAGCGCGTCGAACTCCTGACCGACCCCGGCACGTTCCACGAGACGAACGCGTCGCTCGTGCCCATCGACCCGCTCTCGTTCTCGGATAGCGTCACCTACGAAGACCGCCTGGCGCAGGCGCAGAACGTCACCGGCCTCGTCGAGGGCGTCGTCACCGGCACGGCCTTTATCGGCGGCAATGAGGCCGTCGTCGCCTCCCTGGACTACGGCTTCATGGGCGGCACGATAGGAAGCGCCGTCGGGGAGAAGATCACCCTCGCCGCGGAGATGGCGCAGCAGCGCGGCCTGCCCTTCGTCCTCATGGCCTGCGGCGGCGCGCCGCGCATGCAGGAGGGCGTCCTCGCCCTGATGCAGATGGCCAAGATGGTGGCGACGGTCAAGCGGCTGCACAAGAAGGGCACGCCGTTCATCACCGTGCTGGCCAGCCCTACGTCTGGCCACCTGCTCGCTGGTCCTGCGAGCATGGCCGACCTCATCATCGCCGAGCCTGGCACGCTCATCGGCTTCGCCCCCAAGCGCGTCGCGGAAGAGGCCACCGGGAAGCCGCTGCCGAAGGACTCGCACACCGCCGAGTTCTATCTGCAGCATGGCATGATCGATGCGATCATCGACCGCCAGCGCCTGAAGCGCAACCTCGAGCTGGTGCTCGACCTGCTCTCCTTCAAGTTCCGGCTGACCATCGCGAAGCGGGCGCGCCTGCGGCAGATGGAGAGCCTCGACGCCCCGGCCTGGAAGCGCGTCCAATTGGCGCGCCATGCCTCGCGGCCAACGTCTCGCGACTACATCGAGCGCATCGTCTCCAACTTCGTCGAGTTCCACGGCGACCGTCTTTATGGCGACGACGCAGCGGTTGTCTCCGGCATCGGCTACCTAGCCGGCGAGGCGGTGATGGTCATCGCGCAAGAGCGCGGTCGCGGCGATGATGTCACCAAGTGCCGCGAAGGCC
Source organism: Chloroflexota bacterium (assembly GCA_016200725.1). The sequence goes on along the minus strand of JACQEE010000087.1, from coordinate 2,050 downwards.
GAGCCTACCCCGAGGGCTATCGCAAGGCGCAGCGCGCGATGCAACTCGCCGCTAAGTTCAAACTGCCCGTCGTCACCTTTATCGATACGCCGGGCGCCTACGCCGGCCTTCAGGCGGAGGAGAGGGGCATCGCCTCGGCCATCAGCGGCACGATGAGCATGATGAGCGATCTGCCGACGCCGATCGTGTCGGTGATCATCGGCGAGGGCGGCAGCGAAGGCGCGCTCGCGCTCAGCGTCGCCGACCGCGTCCTGATGATGGAGAACGCGATCTACACTCCCATCGCCCCCGAAGCGGCGGCATGGATCCTCTTCCGCGACCCGCAGCGCGTCCATGAAGTCGCCTCATCGCTGAAACTCACAGCGGTTGACTGCCGCGCGATGGGCATCATCGATAGCCTGATCCCCGAGCCGGAGGGCGGCGCGCACCTCGATTTCGACGAATCGGCGCGGCAGCTCGAGCGCCTCCTGGTGCAAGCGCTGCTCGACGTGCAGATGACGTTCAGCCGCACGCTCGTCAACCGGCGCTACAAGAAGTTCCGCAAGATGGGGAACTACAGCACGTATTTCGAGGCGGCGCTGGTGAAAGAAGTCCGTCAGACTCGCCAGACGCAGAGCATCGCTGCCAACGTCAAGGATGTGATCGCCCGGGCGCTCGGACGCGGAGTGCCGCCCCCGCCTGTCGAAGAAGTGCGGCGCCGCCGGACGACTTAGCGAGGCTGGGCAGTCCCGCCGGTGACCGCAGTCCCTGCCGTTCCATTCGGCGACCGCTCGCGCAATCTCGGCAAGTAGATGCGGAAGGTCGAGCCTGCGCCGCGACGGCTCGCTACTTCGATGGCTCCGCCTGCCTGTTGCACGACGCCGCGGACGAACGCGAGGCCGAGACCCTTGCCCGTTCCGCGCGCCTTTGTCGTGAAGTACGGCTGAAAGAGATTGCGGCGCACCCTCGGGGCGATGCCCGTCCCGGTGTCGCGGACCGTCAGGACGACGAAGTCGCCCGGGCGAAGGCCGAGGCGATGCGCCTTTCGTGATGTGAGTCGCAGGTTCGCGGTCTCGATGTACAACGTGCCGCCGTCCGGCATCGCGTCGCGGGCATTCGCCTCGAGCGCGAGCAGGACGTGACTCATCTGCGACGCATCGGCGGCGACCGGCCAGAGATTGGGCGCGAGCGCAAGTTCGACGCGGATGCCCGGCGTCGCCGGCCTCGTGATGCCGGCGGCGATCTCGCTGAGGTCCACGGCCTTCGCGGGCGCGAGTTGCCTGCCCGCGATCACCTGTAACAGGCGCGCGAGGGCAGCAAGCTCGTTCGCCGCCTTGAGCATCGTCTGGATGTCGCCCCGCTCTTCGCTCTGCTCGTCGAGACCTTCGAGCAGCAACTCGCCGTAGCCGGTGATCGGCGTCAGCAAATTGTTGATATCGTGCGCGACGCCGCCCGCGACACGCGCGATCGGTTCCATACCGGCGCGGTCAGCGCTCGCGACGCGAGGCGCAGCAGATCGGCGTGAACGTGTGGCGCTAGCCATTGGTGCCTCTCACGACAGCGGAGCGCGCGAAGGCATAGCCGAATACAGGGATGGGACTAATGGACAGGGTCGCTATCGAGCGTTCGTGTCGCCCGTAGTGATGCTACGAGCCGGCGAAGCCCTGCGATGGGACGAACATCGCAGCCACGCTCGCGAGGAGCAGGCCGAGGATGATGATTTTCAGAAGGCGGTTCATGTTGCTAGCCGTTGGACTTAGCGATACTACGCAAGAAATGTACGTACGTCAAGAGCGAGGAAATACTGAGCCCTGGCTGGTCTTCAGGCTGCTGCCTACGGGTGGTAGACTCTCAGAAGACTTCAACCCGACATAAGACGAGGGGAGCACCATGGCCATCGACCCGGTCTGCAAGATGCAGGTGGATGAGAAGAAGGCGCCCGGAGGCAAGAGCGACTACAAGGGCAAGACCTACTACTTCTGCGCCCCCGGCTGCAAGCGCTCCTTCGACAAGGACCCCGCCAAGTACGTTAAGGGGTAGTCTTTCCACCAGCTACGGGGTGCGTGAGGGC
>JACQEE010000093.1 GCA_016200725.1 Chloroflexota bacterium | reverse complement strand
TCGCGCTCGGTCACGGTTCCGTCCCCGCGGCCGATGACCGTCTGGCCAGAGACATTTTGCGACGACAGATGCTTGCCGTTGATGCCGACCACCACCTCCGCACCGCGTGTCGCCTCGTCGAGGCGCGCATCTTCACAGGCCTGTCGTATCGCATACGAGGCCTGGTCTATGTTCTCGAGGAGGCCGCGCCCGATGCCAAGCGATGGCGCCTGGCCCAATGCAAATATCTCGTAGTCCTTCGGCGTCGTGTACCGCGCAGCGGCCACGCGCACGCTCGAAGTGCCGAGATCAACCGCGATGAGCATCCTGGGGTCCTTCGCCATCGCCGTCCTCCTATCGAACACTTGCCCTCTCATCGATGAGAGGGGCAGGTCAGGGTCCGTCTCCCTTCCCTGCGCTTGCTGCGCTACTCGCTGCTCAGATCCGTTCCGCGACGCGCAGTTTGGCACTGCGGCTTCGCGGGTTTCGCACCGTCTCCTCACATGATGGCGTCACTACTCGCTTGGTCAGAATCTTCAGCGTCGCTTTGTGGTCGCAGACGCAGGCCGGCAGTTCACCAGTTCGGCCAACTCGCGCGTCGTGCGAATCGGCCGCTTCCGGACGATCGCTCGTGCGATGGCGCGGCTCGCCGACTCCTCGCCGTACGTCCAAATGAGGCGCGCCAAGTCGTCCTGCTTGTACGTGTTCACGATGTCGGCCGCGGTCATTTCCTGGTGCTCGCTGAACCGCATGTCGAGCGCCGCGTCGCGCTGGAAACTGAAGCCGCGCGACGGATCGTCGAGTTGGAGTGTGGAGAGGCCGAGGTCGAAGTAGATACCGCTGACCGGTCCGAAGCGATGCGCCCGGCAGATCTGCGCGAGGTTGGCGAAATTATCGTTGGCAAGCACGAACGAACCGCCGTACCGGGCCAGGTTCCGCTCCGCCAAGCGCAGGGCCCGCGGATCGGCATCGATGCCGAGCAGGCGGCCGCCAGGTGCGGACGACTCGAGCACCGCGTAGGCATGCCCGCCGCCATTCACCGTGCAATCCACGTACTGCCCGCCCGGGGCAACTTCGAGCCCGTGGAGCAGTTCCCCGGTCATAACCGGGATGTGCTCCGGCAGTCTGCGCGGCGATGGCATCGGGGTCATGGGCGCTTACCCTTGCTCTCGATCAACTCCAGGGCGGATGCGATCTTGGGCAGGTTCGGGGCTTGGGCTTCCTGGACGGCCCAGCGGTCCTTCGACCAGAGTTCTAACTTCCGGCCAGCACCGGCAACGACGACTTCTTCTTGGATACTTGCGTACTGGCGCAGCATGGGCGGAATGACGACGCGGCCTTGTCTATCCATCTGCGCGGGGAAGGAGCCGGAGAAGAGCAGGCGGTGAGCGAGGCGGGCTTCGGTGTTGTATCCTGAGAAGCGCTGCAGTTTCGCTTCCTCTTCGTGCCACTCAGCAGCGGGATACATATCGATGTTTCCATCCAGGCCGCGCACGACGAACATCTCGCCCTCGAACGGTTCACGGCACCGTTGCGGGATGACGATTCGGCCCTGCGCGTCCATGCGCCCCTCGTACGTACCTTGGAGCATCAGCGAATCCCCAGCGTCACCAAATCCTACCTGAAAATGGACTAAGTGCGCCAAAGTCTACCAGTTCTCGCCTAGCCGTCAAGAGCCTCTGCCCACGACTTCCGACCCATATCGCCTAGTTGTTTTGTTTTGGTTCCAGATTCAATTCGAATCCCTACGGGCAAACTGCCAAACCGCGTGATTGACCTTTCCTAAGCGAAAAATCTTATGCGCAGCCGACGCTGCTCAGCGAACAATTATCAGATGTAGCGGGGCCGGATTGGCACGAAATGGTAGCGCTAGATCCGCTCGAACACTCGAACGAGCAAAACCCGCTCCGCTAGGCCATCTCGCGGAGGTCGCGGCGGCAGATGGTGAGCACGAGCGCGATGACGAACAGCACCGCACCAGTGCCAAGGAGCACCTCGCGGACACCGTAGATATCGACCAGCTTGCCGACGGCGGGCGAGAAGATCGGGCTGAGGCTGAAACTGAGCATCCAGAACGAGAGCAGGCGCCCGCGATGCTCGTCGTCAACGTTCGTCTGAATCAAGATGTTGATCAGCGTGTTCGTGGCCGTGCTTACACCGCCGAGGACGAGCAGCACAGGGATCGCCGAAGGCATGTTTGGCATCACGGCCATCACGGCCATCAGCCCACCCCAAAGGACGCAGGTGGTCATGGCGATGCGTCCCTTCAGGCTGGAGTTCGCCGCCGCAGCGATGCCGATGCTGGCGAGCATGGCTCCGGCGCCGGCCATGCTCAGGAGAAGGCCCCAGCCGCCCGCACCGTGGCCAAGCCTGGCAGTGAAGGCCGGCATCATGTAGCGGTACTGGAGTCCGAGCATCGAAGAGACCAGCCCGAGCATGAGCAGCCAGAAAAGATTGCGGTGCGTCCACAACTCGCGGACGCCTTCATTGAACTCACGCAACGGCGCGACACGGCGAGATGCGGATACGCGCTGCTTGCTGCCAACGAACATCATGCCCGCCATCGAGAGGACGTAGGCGATGACGACGGCGATGTAGGCGGAGCCGATGCCTATCGAGGCGATCAGGCCTCCAGCGACAGCGGGCGCGACGAGGCGCATGGTGTTGTTCGCCGCAGCGTTCACGGCGACAGCGTTGCTGATCTCCTCAGAGCCAACGATGTCGTGGACGAACGCCTGGCGCGCAGGCATGTGCATGCTCGTGCCGAGACCCGCGAGCAGCGAACTGAGATACAGATGCCAGATTTGTATATGATGCGAGAGCACCAGCACCGCGGTCGCAAGCGCGGCCAGGCCGATGAGCCCCTGCGAGAGGATGATGAGGCGCTGGCGGTTGAAGCGGTCCGCCATCACGCCGCCGATGAGCGCGCCTCCTGCCTGGGCTGCCCCGGAGACGAAGAGCACGCTGCCGAGCGAGAAGGCCTTGCCTGTCAGCGTGTAGGCCAGCCAGCCGTTCAACGCATCCTGGGCTTGGAAGCCAAAGGAGGCGAAGACGAACGACCCCATATACCGGCGGTACTGGGCGTTGCGCAGCGCGATGAAGATGTCGCTGGGACGCCCAAGGCCAGTCCTCTGGTTCGGATGCGCGGTGCCCGCAGCGGCGGCGGACGACTGGGCGCTCTGCGCGGGCACTCGGTGGTTCCTTTCTGTATGCGTGCGCCAGAGGCGGATCGCATCAGAGGTGGAGATAGGCCAAGTCTAGCACACGTTCCGGCGGGCGAATCACGCGGGTGCGATGCGGTTTTCTCGGGGTTGGTGGGCCCGGCAGGGATCGAACCTGCGACCTATCGGTTATGAGCCGACTGCTCTTCCATTGAGCTACGGGCCCGCTGCGACATTGTAGCCCAAGGCGCTGGCATTACAGGAACATCTTCGCAAACTGTTTGACGCGGGCGGCCATTTTGCCGGGTTCTTGGAGTTGGAGGATGACGGTCTGGACGCCGGACGCGGCGTAGCGGTCGATGCGGGACTGCATTTCGCGCTTGTCGCCGACGAGGAACCATTCGCGGGCGGCTTCGACGCTGCCGTTGAGCATTTTGGCGCGCTTGGCCAGCACTTCCTTCACGATGGACGTTTCCTCGAGGTAGGCGCCGATCATGATCGAGCGCTTGATCGTTTTCGGGTCGCGGCCCAGCGCGGCGCAGTGGCCTTCGAGGGCCTTCACTCTCGAGGCGTAGCGATCAGGCGAAGCGACGGTGTTCCAGTGGTTGGCGTGCTTGGCAACGACGCGCAGGGCGACCTTTTCGCCGAAGGCGCCGACGACGATGGGCGGGTGCGGCTGCTGCACGGGCTTGGGCAGGTGCGGCGCCTTCTCGATGGTGTAGTAGGCGCCGTGGAAGGTGGTCTCGCGCTCGGTCCAGAGGAGTTTGCAGACCTGGATTGCCTCGTCGAGGCGCTTGAGGCGTTCGCCGGGCGGCGGGAAGTTGATACCCAGCGCTTTGTGCTCGAACTCGAACCAGCCGGCGCCGATGCCGAACTCGAGGCGGCCGTGGCTGATGTGGTCGACGGTGGAGGCCATCTTGGCGAGCACGGCGGGGTGGCGAAAGGTGTTGCCGGTGACGAGCGGCCCGACTCGGATGCGTTTGGTTGCCTGCGCCAGGGCCGCGAGCGAGGCCCAGCCCTCGAGGAAGTCGGTGTGCGGGTCGGTGATCTGGCCGCCGCCGATCGTGGAGATGAAGTGGTCGGCGACCCAGGCGCTTTCGTAGCCGCAGTCCTCGGCGGCCTTGAAGGTGTCGAGGAAGTCCTGCCAGGGGACGCCCTCGTGGGCGAGCATGATGCCGAATTTCATAACCTAACCCCTACCCCTTCCCTGGGAGGGAAGGGGGCGAATCGGACCTCACTCCCGCCTCTCTCCATCAGAACTGGAGAGAGGCGATCGGTTGGTGATTTGTTGCGGAGCACGATAGCACAGCGGGGCGCGGAGGGGCGGGCC
>JACQEE010000092.1 GCA_016200725.1 Chloroflexota bacterium | reverse complement strand
CAGTTCGGGGAAGTAGAAGATCGGGTCGTAGCCAAACCCGTTGTCGCCCTTCGGCGCATGCGCGATCACGCCCTCGCACGTCCCCTCCGAGGTTCGCACCTTGAGATCCGGCGTCGCGACGGCGATGACGCAACGGAAGCGAGCGGTGCGCTTCGCCTCCGGCACCCCCGCGAGCAGCGACAACATATAGCGGTTACGCTGTTCATCCGACGCGCCCTCGCCCGCGTATCGCGCCGAGCGTGGCCCTGGCTCACCCGAGAGGGCGTCTACCTCGAGGCCCGAGTCGTCGGCCAGCGTCAGCATCCTGCGGCAGTGTTCGAATGGGAGATAGACGAGCACGACAACGCCCAGGGGAAACTCTTCGAATGGAAGTAAGCGGCGCAGCAGTACGCCGCTCCTACCCCCCGATCTGGTACATCTCGATCTTCTTGCCACTCGCCTTTCGCAGCGACGCGCGTTGCTCCGAGTAGCGGTCTGTGCGCGACGCCCACACCCCCGCGAGCAGGCGCTCCAACTCAGCGTCGCTTGCGCCGGAGCGCAGCGGGCCGCGCAGGTCGCGGCCCTGCGTGCCGAAGAGGCAGGTATACACCTCGCCCTTCGGCGAGAGGCGCGCCCGCGTGCACGTCGCGCAGAACGGCTGCGTCACCGACGAGATGACGCCGAACTCGCCCGAGCCGTCGAGGTAGCGCCAGCGCTCGGCCACCTCGCCATAGTAGTTCGCCTCGGCTGGTTCCGCGGGAAAGGCTTCAGATATGTGGCGCACGACCTCCGCCGACGGCACGACCTTGTCCGCGCTCCAGCCGTTGACGTTGCCGACGTCCATGTACTCGATGAAGCGCACGATGTGGCCGGTGCTCTTGAAGCGACGCGCCAGGTCCACGACGGTCTGGTCGTTGACGCCGCGCTGCACGACCGCGTCGATCTTGACCGGCGAGAGGCCTGCCGTCTCCGCGGCCTCGATGCCCTCGAGCACGCGCTGCACGCCGAAGCCGCGACCGTTCATGCGCCCGAAGATCTCGTCGTCGAGCGTGTCCAGGCTCACGGTGATGCGATGCAGCCCCGCATCCTTCAGCGCCTGCGCCTTCGACGCGAGTAGGTAGCCGTTCGTCGTCATCGCCAAGTCTTCGACGCCCTCGATCTGCGCCAGCATCGCCACGAGGCGCTCGACGCCCTCGCGCACGAGCGGCTCGCCGCCCGTGAGCCGTATCTTGCGCACGCCGAGCCGCACAAACACCTGCGCCACTCGCGCGATCTCCTCGTACGTCAGGATCTCTGCCTTCGGCAGGAACTCGTACCGATCGCCGTACACCTCGGCAGGCATGCAATACGTGCACCGGAAGTTGCAGCGGTCGGTCACCGAAATGCGTAGATCGTGCAGCGGCCGCTTCATGCGGTCGAGCACCGATGTCGCCGTCGTCTTTTCCGTGACAGAAGTCATGGCACTTCGTTAGATGCGGGACTCATGGCCATGATACCACTCAGGTGTGTCACCCTGTCCTAGCCGAAGCCCTGAGTCCGCGAAGGGGCAGTCGAAGGACCTCTCCGAATTGGCGACGCTGTCGCGCTCTTCTTCCACTTCCCTAAAGGGAAGGGGGCAGGGGGTTAGGTTACGCCCCTACCGCCGCGCTCGCCGCGCCGAAGGGCATGTGCTCGCCCCAGGTCTGGCGCAACGTATCCGTGATCTCGCCCAAGGTGGCGTAGGCGCGCACGGCCTCGACGATGTAGGGCATCGTGTTCTGCGTACCGTTCGCCGCCTCGGCCAGCGCCGCCAGCGCGCGCTTCACCGCGACATTGTCTCGCTCGCGACGCACGCGGTTCAACCGCTCGAGGTGCCGTCGCTCCCCCGCCTTGTCCATCTCCAACAGTTGGATCGCCGGCGCAGGGCTGGTGTAGGCGTTCACGCCCACGATGAGGCGCTGTCCCTTCTCCACCTCGCGCTGGTAGCGGTATGAGGCGTCGGCGATCTCCTTGTGGAAGAACCCCTTTTCGATGCAGGCGATCACGCCGCCGAGCCGCTCGATCTGCCGGAAGTAGTCGCGCGCCTCCGCCTCGAGGCGGTCCGTCATCGCACCCCGCCGTCTGCGTGTGGAAGCGCAGTTGCAGGCTCTTGGGGTTCTTCGCGCCGTACTTCTCGCGTAGCACCGTCGCCCAGATGCGCCGCGCCGCGCGGTACTTGGCGATCTCCTCGAAGAAGTCGTTGTGCGCGTTGAAGAAGAACGAGAGCCGCGGCGCGAACTCGTCGATCACCATGCCACGCGCCAGGCACGAGTCCACGTAGGCGAAGCCGTCGGCCAGCGTGAACGCCAACTCCTGCGCCGCCGTCGACCCCGCCTCGCGGATGTGGTAGCCGCTGATGCTCACGCCGTTCCACTGCGGCACGTCCTTGGCGGCGTACTCGATGAGGTCGATGGACAACCGCATCGAAGACTCAGGAGGGAAGATGAACTCGTTCTGCGCGATGAACTCTTTGAGGATGTCGTTCTGCACGGTGCCGCGCAGTTTGCTCCACGGGACGCCCTGCTTCTCCGCCGCGACGATGTACATCGCCCAGATGGGCGCGGCGGGGCCATTGATCGTCAGCGACGTGCTCACATCGCCGAGCGGGATGTCCTTGAACAGCAGCTCCATGTCCGCCAGCGACGACACCGCGACGCCGCACTTGCCGAACTCGCCGACCGAGAGCGGGTGGTCAGTGTCGTAGCCCATCAGCGTGGGCATGTCGAAGGCGACGGACAGCCCGTCGTTGCCTTCCTTGAGCAGATAGCGGTAGCGCTCGTTCGTCTCCTCGGCTGTGCCGAAGCCGGAGAACATGCGCATCGTCCACATCTTGCCGCGATAGCCGGTCGCGTGGATGCCGCGCGTGTACGGGTACTCGCCCGGCAGCTCGTCGTGCTCCATCTCGCCGACGTCCGCCGCCGTGTACACGCGATGGACTGGAATCCCCGAGATCGTCGTGAACAAGTCAGGCCGCTCGAGCGCCTTCTCGTTGCGCTTCGACCACTCCGCCACCCGCCGCCGCAACTGCTCGAGTTTCGCCTTGCTGAACACGCTCTCCCTTTCATTCATACCCCCTCCCCCTCGACGGGGATCCCAGGCGAAGCCCTGAGTCCTCGAAGGGGCTGGGGTGAGGGTGAAACCTCACGCCGGCAACCACGCCGCGTACCTGGAAAGTACGCTCACTGTGCCGCCAAGTCTACCAACCGACTTCTGTAAGCGTCAACGCATTCATACACTCGTGTATGAATGCTACTCCACCTGCCCCTCTTATGTAGGGGCGTATTTTAAATACGCCCCTCCCACTCCCGTCCTTGCTACAATCTCCCCGCAATGCCCCCCACCAAAGTCTTCCCCTCGCCTGCCGCTGCCGTCGCCGACATCCCCGACGGCTCGGTGCTCATGATCGATGGCTTCGGCGGCCCCGGCGGCATGCCCTCCGCCCTCATCCTCGCCCTCCGCGACCACGGCGCGCGCAACCTCACCGTCATCAGCAACACCGCGGGCCTGCCCGGCTTCGGCGCGCGCAAGGGCGAGACGTTCATCAACACGAGCGTCCTCTACGAGAACGGCCAGGTGAAGAAGGCCATCGCCTCCTTCCCCGTCCCGCGCTCACCCTCGTCGAAGAGCCCCTTCGAGCGCGCTTGGCTGGCGAAGGAGGTCGAACTCGAGGTCGTACCGCAGGGCACGCTCGCCGAGCGCATCCGCGCAGGCGGCGCAGGCATCCCCGCCTTCTACACGCCGACCGGTGTCGGCACGCGCCTCGCCCACGGCAAGGAGACGCGCCTCCTCAAAGGCCGCGTCTGCGTCCTCGAGCACGCCCTCACCGCCGACTTCGCCCTCATCCGCGCCCACAAGGCCGACCGCCTCGGCAACCTCGTCTACCGCGGCACCTCGCGCAACTTCAACCCCGTCATGGCCACCGCCGCCAAGGTCACCATCGCCGAAGTCGACGAGGTCGTCGATTCCGGCTCCCTCGACCCCGAGTGCATCGTCACCCCAGGCATTTATGTGAAGCGGATTGTGGTGCGGCCACACGGATTTTCGACGACCAGCGTGAAGTGAAGATAGGTAATGAGCCGAACACGGAAGCTGTTCTTGTTGTTTCTGCCTTTCGCTGTATTGGTGATGTTTCTGTGGACCTCTTGCGAGAAACTGATCGACTTCGACATCGAGAATCGCTCCAACTCTTCATTCACCATCTCTTTGAACTCCCGTGAAATCGTGAAAGGATCTCCCCACAACAAATTCCAAGTCGCCACACTTCGGATACCCGAGCGCGAATCCGACGGTCCACCGGTTTACAATTTCCGAGCCGTTGAAGCCGGAACAGGAGCAGTTATGTGGGAGCGATCATTCGATTGGTCCGCTCTTCAGAGGATGAACTGGGTAATCACGATTTGTATTGATGCAGACAAGAAGCCATGCTGACCAGGCACATATCCTTACCCTGTCGCCCCTCTCCAGCTGTGCGGGAGAGGGGAGGGGGTGAGGCGCGATGAAATCCCCCCTCTCCCGCGAGGTCATGGCCATGCGCGTCGCCCGCGAGTTCCGCGACGGCGATGTGGTCAACCTGGGCATCGGCATCCCCACGCTGGCCTCCAACTTCATCCCCGAGGGTCGTCACGTCGTCTTCCATAGCGAGAGCGGCGTCCTCGGCTACGGCCCCGTCCTCGACGACGGCCAGGGCGACATCGACCTCATCAACGCCGGCGGCCAGTTCGTCACACCCACGCCCGGCATGGCCTTCTTCTCCAGCGTCGAGGCCTTCGCCATGATCCGCGGCGGCCACGTCGACCTCACCGTCCTCGGCGCCCTCCAGGTCTCCGAGCGCGGCGACCTCGCGAACTGGTTCCTCCCCGAGCGCTGCATCGGCAACGTCGGCGGCGCGATGGACCTCGCCGCGGGCGCCAAGCGCATGATCGTCGTCATGGAGCACGCCACACGAGAAGGCAAGCCCAAGATCGTCCGCGAGTGCGCCTACCCCGTCACCGGCCTCGCCTGCGTCAACCTCATCGTCACCGATCTCGCCGTCATCGAGGTCACGCCGAACGGCCTCATCCTCCGCGAGCACGCCCCCGGCTACACCGCCAAGAACATCCAGGCCGTCACTGAGCCTCACCTCACAATCGCCAAGAACCTCCGCGAAGTCTCCTTGTAGAGCCTGCCCTGAGCGAAGTCGAAGGGGGCGACCGGCCAGTCGCCCCAAGCCCGCGCAGCAGGCACCGACGATCGGTTAGATGCCGACCTAAGTCTGTCATGCTGAGGCTGGGCCTCAGCATCTAGCACGCAGCACCAGCCTCCCGCCCACACCGCGTACTCGTCCACCCGCACCGTATAATTGCTCAATGACATCGCCCTGGCGCATTCGCCTCTCGCTGCCCCTCCTCATCACCGCCCTCACCTTCGCCGCTTGCGCGCAGTCGGGCGAGCCCGCGCAGCCCACCGCCACAGCGACCATCGAGCCGTCCGCGACCCCAACGCCGCTGCCTCCGACGCAGACTGCCACCATCGCGCCGACCGCCACAGCACTTCCTTCGCCGATTCCAGTGCCCACGGCCACGCCGCGCCCGACGCCGACACTCACGCCCACGCCAGCACCTACTGCCACGCCGATTCCTGTCCCCACTGCGACGCCATCGCCAACTCCAACGAGCACGCCGACGCCGGCAGCGACGCCAACACCGCGGGCCACGCCCACACCGTCGTCAGCACAACTGCAACAACTTCGCCAGTACGCCGTCGACCTCATCAACACCGACCGGCGCACCGCCGGCCTCCCGCCAGTCCAGCTCAGCGCCAATGCCGCCGCGCAGGGCCACGCCGACGACATGTTCGCCAACTTCTACCTCGCCCACTGGGACACCGGCGGCATGAAGCCCTTCATGCGCTACACCCTCGCGGGCGGCACGGGCTCGATGGCCGAAAACGTTGCCTACTCCGGCCCGCAGGATCCCAACGACCGGCGACTCTTCGTCACCCTGGATCCGCGCACCGAAATCGCCGCGCGCGAGCACGGCATGGTATACGACGACGCCGCTTCCAACTGGGGCCACCGCGACAACATCCTGGCGCCCCAGCACCAGTTCGTCAGTATTGGCATCGCCTACACCACCACTCGCCTTGCCTTCGCCCAGCACTTCGAGGACAACTACGTCACCTGTGCCCAGCCCATGCGCGTCCAGGGGCAAACCTTCACTGCCCAGTGCACCCTGGACGCCTCCGTCGGCACTCTCGCCTCCATCGATGTCTACTACGACGCGAGCCCGACGCCGCTCACCCACGATCAACTGCTCGCCAAGCCGCACTTCTATTCCATCGGTGAGTCCGCCTCGCCGACCTTCCGCATCCTGCCGCCGCCACCGTCCGGCTACACCTATACCAATCTCCCGTCAAACGCGCTGGTCGCCCAGGGCTACAACACAAGCGGGACGTCGTTCATCATCT
>JACQEE010000091.1 GCA_016200725.1 Chloroflexota bacterium | reverse complement strand
GGCGTCATCATGCTCGACATCGGCGGCGGGACGATGGATATCGTCGCCTACAACGAGAGCGCGCTCTACCACACCTCGTCGTTCCCGCTCGGCGGCAACCACATCATCAGCGACATCTCAATCGCCTTGAACACCTCGCAGCCGGTTGCGGAGACCGTGCTCAAGGAGTACGGCATGGCCGTGCTCGATAGGGCCAAGGCCAACGATGAGGCGGAGATCCGCTGCTTCGGCATCAGCGGGTCGCGGCGCTTCCGCATGCAATACCTGTACGAAGTCATCAGTCTGCGGCTGACAGAGATGTTCGTCATCGCTCTCGAGGTAGTCAAGAAGACGGGCCAGCCTGCGCCGGCCTCCACGCTGGTGCTCACGGGTGGCCTGGCCGGCCTTCCGGGTATCGACAAGTTGGCCGAGCGTGTCCTGCGGATGGAGGCGCGCATCGGCGCACCACCCCAGCAGGAATACGCGGCAGACACGCTGAAGAACCCATCTTTCGCGGCGCTGATCGGCATGCTTCAGATCAGTAGCGACGCGCTTTTCGCGCCAGCGCCGCCACCAAAACCGCAGGCGAACGGTGGCATCGCGGCCGGCGGACTCCGGATCCTGCAGCAGATCAACCAGAAGATCGACGTATTGCGGTCGTAAACAGGGCTATATCGTTCGCGGCGAGCGAACGGGCGGCAAGGCGTAGGCGAGCAGGCGCAAGGAGCCCCGAGACTGACGGACTCGGGGCGGGTACAAAGGAGGACCCAATGGGTCAGGAAGGTCAGATCGATGGCGTGGCCCGCGTAAAAGTCGTGGGCGTGGGTGGCGGCGGGTGCAACGCCGTCTCCCGGATGTGCAAGGACCCCATCGTAGGGGTCGAGTATCTGTGCGTGAACACCGACGCGCAGGCGTTGATGAAGACGGAAGCGCCAACGCGCATGCGCATCGGTGACAACATCACGCGAGGGCTTGGCGTGGGCGGCAACCCCGATAAAGGGCGCCAGGCTGCTGAGGAGAGCCGCGAGGAAATCGGAGAGGCGCTGAAGACGGCGGACATGGTGTTCATCGCCGCCGGCATGGGCGGAGGTACCGGTACGGGCGCGGCTCCAGTGCTGGCCGAACTGGCACGGGCACAGAATGCCCTCACTGTAGCGGTTGTCACCCGGCCGTTCACCTGGGAGGGTGCACACCGGCGCCAGAAGGCGGAAGAGGGCATCAGCCGCCTGCGCGAGAAGGTAGACACGCTTCTCGTGATCCCCAACGACGCCCTCGTGACGGTGTGCGACCGCAAGGCGAAGGTCACGGATGCCTTCAAGGTCGCAGACGAAGTGCTCCGCCGTGCGATCCAGGCGATCGCCGAACTGATCACCATCCCCGGCGACATCAACCTGGACTTCGCCGACGTGCGCACGGTGATGTCGAATGCCGGCTCAGCCATGATGGCCGTCGGCTACGGCAATGGAGACAACAGGGCTACGGACGCTGCCCGCGCGGCGATCTCCAACCCACTGCTCGATGTCTCCATCGAGGGCGCGCGTGGTGTGCTCTTCAACATCACCGGCGGCGCCGACCTCACGCTGCACGAGGTGCACGCGGCCGCGGAGATCATCAGCAAGGCTGTTGACCCGAACGCGAACATCTTCTTTGGCATGACGACCGATACGAAGATGGAGAACGAGGTCAAAATCACGCTTATCGCCACTGGCTTCCCGAACGAACAGAGCACGGCGATGGCGAATCCAGAGGCGATCAACCGCCTGCTGCAGGACAAACCAGGTTCGCGCCCGCTCGCAACAACGCGAACAGCGGAAGAGGACCTCGACGTGCCGCCATTCCTGCGCCGCCAGGTCAGGCCGCAAGAAGAGGGGCTCCGGATCAATCAGAAGTTGCCCGTGGGCTTCTAAGCGAACGCACGGCTGGAAAGACTCGCTAGGCCCCGGGGTTGCTGGGCGAACCCCGGGGCCTGCTTGTTTTCACGGAGTTCGCCGTGCGTTTCTGCGCAAGTGTGCGCAACTCGTGCAAAATGCCATAGGTTGTGTCACAATGGTGTCACAAACCCCAAATGTTGTGGAGAGGGTATTGACACACCAGTGCCTGTACCGTACTATCTCTCGCACTCGCTAACGATAATCAGCGGCTTGGGGCGGGCTACGGACGAAGGGGCTGACAGGGTCTGCTTCCGCATGTGGGCCCAACGCTGGGAGACTGGGCATGAAGTGCCCGTTCTGTGGCAACGACGAGAGCAAGGTTACCGACTCTCGCACCGCGGAAGATGGGATTCGCCGCCGCCGCGAATGTCTGCGCTGCGGCCTCCGCTTCACGACGTATGAGCGCGTCCAGTCCGCGGCGCTCCAGGTCGTCAAGCGTGATGGTCGGCGCGAAGACTTCAACCGCGAGAAACTCGCGCGCAGTCTCCGAGCCGCGTTCGCCAAGCGGGCGCTCCCTGGCGGGACGATCGAGAAGGTCGTCGATGAAGTCGAGGCCGAGGCGCAGAAATTGGGCCGCGCCGAGGTCAATAGTTCCTGGATTGGCGAGATGGTGATGGATCGGCTGCGGAAGCTGGACCGGGTGGGATACATCCGGTACGCCTCCGTCTACCGAGACTTCGCGGATATCGAGAATTTCAAGGAGGAGATTGAGGCGATTCTCTCGGCCAGAGAGAGCCGATCGCCCTCCGCACAACTGCCGTTGATTCCCGAGGAGAAGCCAG
>JACQEE010000090.1 GCA_016200725.1 Chloroflexota bacterium | reverse complement strand
TCGGCGAGATGCTGCACCTCGCTCGGCCGCGGCTCATCGGGAACGCGCTCCAGCAGATTACGCTCGTGCACCTGGTCCGCCACCTCCACCACGCTATCCAGCGACTTGAGCGCGCGACGCGTGATGAAGTAGCCGATGATCACCGCAACGAAGCTGCCCGCCGCGGCCTCCCACGCCAGCGTCGACCGCAACTTGGCCAGTGGCTTGTCGAGTTGCTGCTTCTGCGTATCCGCGATTTCCAGGTAGCCGATGACCGCGCCTTCGTTGTTGATCAGCGCCTTGTCATAGAGGCGCGTGGCGCCCGGCCCAGGCAGTTTGAGGTCGCGATAGCCATCGTTCCCCGATAGGCCGTCGCTTGCGATGCCAGCCACCGTACTAAACGAGTTCGGGAAACTCGAGACGACATGCCC
Organism: Chloroflexota bacterium; assembly: GCA_016200725.1. Next base: position 3,119 of record JACQEE010000090.1, on the reverse strand, counting down.
ATTGGGATCGATCAAGCGCGTGAACAGAGGCTTCCGCGGCACCGCCGGGTTGTTCAGCACGCCCACCACCAGCACTGCGCTCTGATAATCCGCGAGCGTCTGGGCATGAGCCTTCTGCCCCTGGTCTGCGATGCTGAGCGCGTAGGCAAACAGGTCATCGTCCAGGTCGCTGGCAAGGCGGGCAGCAAGGAAGTGGTTGAGCGTGAGGAAGAGTACGCCGAAGAGGGCCAGGAACGCAATGACATACCAGATGGTCAATTGCACCCGAAGGCTGAGCTTCACGCCGGTTCCTTCAGCAGGTACCCGAAGCCGCGGATGGTCTGGATCAGGTCTGGCTCCCCATCGGCGTTCAACTTCGCGCGCAGGTGGTTCACCGTCACCTTCAGCGCGTCCGAGTCGGCCTCGGTGTCATAGCCCCACACGCGCTCGAGGATTTGCTCCTTCTTGAGCACCCTGCCCTTGTTCGACGCGAGCAGCGCCAGCAGTTCGTATTCCTTGGGCGTCAGTTCGACGGCGCGATCGCCTCGCGACACCTGGTGCGCTGCGGTATCGATGCGCAGGTTCCCGACGGCGATGGCCTGCGCCTCGGTGGTAGGTGCCGTCCGTCGCCGCAGCACTGCGCGCACACGGGCGAGCAATTCATCGAACGCGAACGGCTTCACGAGGTAGTCGTCAGCGCCGGCGTCGAGACCCTTGACGCGGTCCGCCAGCCCATCACGAGCGGTCAGCATCAGGATGGCCATATCCCCCATGCCGCGAAGGCGTCGGCACACCTCGAGACCGTCGATATCGGGGAGCATGAGGTCGAGGATAACGAGATCCGGCTTCTTGTCTCGCGCAGCGGTGAGCCCGGCGTTGCCTGTCGCCGCACCCTGCACCTCGTAGCCTTGGTACGACAGGCCCTCGCGCAGCGAGTCCCGGATACCCCGCTCGTCCTCGATGATCAGCAGCGATGGCATGGCCGCGCTCCCGTAACATTTTACACCTGAGCGCCCTGGCCTTCGTCGTCCTCGGCCCGAGGACGGGCCGAGGACCTGGGGTGGTGGGGCTCTCATCCTTCCTTGCTCTCCGCCTTGATTGATTTAGACGATATGCCCCGCTATAGTCCGCCCAAGTCCCCACTTCTACCTCGTCATGCTGAGGTGTCTTCGCCGAAGCATCTGGGGCGGGGCCTTTCCCCCTCTCCCCTTGTGGGAGAGGGATCCTGGCGAAGCCAGGAGGGTGAGGGGTAAACCCCTCGAAGGAGTCACCCTTTGGGCATTCGCTACGAGAAGCGCGGCGCCGTCTCCGTCGTCACCATCGACCGCCCCGAGGTGCTCAACGCCCTCGATACCGAGACGTCGCTCGAACTCGGGCGCGTCTGGGAAGACTTCCGCCAGGACGCCAACGCCCGCGTGGCCATCCTCACGGGTGCCGGCACCCGCTCCTTCTGCGCTGGCGTCGATCTGCGCAAACTGCGCGAAGGCTCCAGCGAGGGCCTCATCGATGTGATGAAGGACGGCCCCTACGGCCCGCGCAAGAGCAAGATGCTGCCATACCTCAAGGGCATCGACATCTGGAAGCCCATCATCGCGGCCATCAACGGCCACGCCATAGCCACGGGCGCCTGTATGATCCTCGGCACCGACATCCGCATCGCCACCCCCAACGCGACCTTCTCCTTCCCTGAAGTAACCTTCAACCAACTGGCCGATGGTGGCGCACTGCCCCGCCTGCCGCGTCAGATACCCTACGTCCACGCGATGCGCCTCCTGCTCTTCGGCGAACCCGTCGACGCCAACGAGGCGCTCCGCATCGGCCTGATCAACGAAGTGGTGCCCCAGGCGCGATTGATGCCTCGCGCCCTCGAGTTGGCAAACAGACTCGCGGCTCTCGGTCCCGAGGGCGTCCAGATGACGAAGCAGGCCGTCCTCAAAGGGCTCAACGGCGGCCTCGACGACGCCATGCTCCTCGAGTCTCTCTACGCCGAGATGCTCGCCGCATTCAAAGGCGACCAGGAGAGCGCAGGTCTCCAGCAGCTCGCCCGCGACTTCGTCGGCCGTCGCGGCAAGCCCAAGAAGGCGGCTCGGTGATGTCAAACACGTTCGTGGTGAGCCTGTCGAACCACATCGAATGGGCAAGCGCCTGATATGCAGCACTCGCTCCAAGACTTGATCTCTCTGAAAGGCCGCTCCGCCATCGTCACCGGTGCCGGCGCGGGCATCGGCAAGGGCATCGCCCTCGCGCTCGCCCAGGCCGGCAGCGACGTGGCCGTGGTCGCGCGCACCAAGGCCGACGTCGAGGCGACGGCCTCCGAAATCAAGGCGCTCGGTCGCAAAGCCCTGCCCATCGCCGCCGACGTCACCCGCTCCGCCGAGGTGGACGCCCTCGTCAAGCGCGTCCTCGACACCTTCGGCAAGATCGACATCTTGGTGAACAACGTAGGCGGTGGCGGCGTCAGCAAGCCCGTCATCCCGCTGCCGGGCTCCAAGCGCGCTGATGGCCCCGTCACCGACGACGAGTGTCATCGCGTCCTCGACGTCAACCTCACGAGCGCCTTCTACTGCTGCCGCGCCGTTGGCCCGCACATGCTCGGCCGCGGCTCCGGCAAAATCATCAACATCACCTCGCCGACCAGCGAGCGCCCCATCCGTCGCCAGGTGCCCTACAGCAGCGCCAAGGCCGCCATCAACCAGTTCACCCGCGCGCTCGCCCAGGAGTGGGCCCCGTACCACGTCAACGTCAACGCCATCGGCCCCGGCCTCACCGTGAACCGTATGCTCGAAGCTAAGCGCGATCTCGTCGAGAAGATGGCCGCCACGCTGCCCTTCGGACGCACCGCCTTGGCTTCCGAAATCGGCATGCTCGCGGTCTACCTCGCCTCGCCCGCCTCCGATTTCATGACCGGCGAGGTAGTCTATATCGAGGGTGGCCAGAAACTGATGTAATCGAGGAGTCGCAAATGAAATTTGGCCTCTACTACGAAATGCCGCGTCCCACTCGCGAGTTGCAACTCGGCACCTACTCCGAGAAGGACCTGTACGACGCCATGCTCAGCAAGGTGGTTACCGCCGAGGAACTCGGCTATCGAGTCACCTGGCTGCCCGAGCACCACTACAACGTCGACTTCTCGCACATGT
>JACQEE010000061.1 GCA_016200725.1 Chloroflexota bacterium | reverse complement strand
GGCTGGCCCGCAGGCGGGCGGCATGATGCGCTTCGGGATCCCCAAATACCGGCTGCCGCGCGAGGTGCTCGACGCCGAGGTCAAGCGCATCCTCGACATGGGTGTGACGCTGGAGTTGAACCGCAAGGTCACCGACATTCGCTGGGCGATGCACGAGGGGGAGTTCCAGGCGGCCTTTCTTGCAGTTGGCGCGCATATCGCCAGGCGCGCCTATATCCCGGCCGGCGAGGCGTCGAAAATCCTCGATGCCGTTTCGGTTCTCCGCTCCATGGAGGGCGCTGAGAAACCCATGCTTGGCCGCCGCGTCGCCGTCTACGGCGGCGGCAACACAGCGTTGGATGTCGCCCGCACTGCGCGGCGCCTCGGCGCCGAGGAAGCTATCATCGTCTATCGCCGCACTCGCGAGAGAATGCCCGCCCACGACTTCGAGGTCGAGGAGGCACTCGAGGAAGGCGTGCTCATGAAGTGGTTGTCCACCATCACTCAAGTGAGCGAGGGCGTCATCACGGTCGAGAAAATGGTGCTCGATGAGAAGGGCTTCCCGGTGCCGACTGGTGCGTTTGAATCACTGGCGGCAGACTCGGTGGTGCTCGCGCTAGGTCAGGATGCTGATCTGTCATTGCTCGAGGGCGTTCCGGGCATCGAGGTGAGGGATCGCGTGGTTCAGGTCGATGCGAACATGATGACCGGATGCGTCGGCGTCTTTGCCGGCGGGGACATGGTGCCAGCAGAACGCACCGTCACCGTTGCGGTTGGGCACGGCAAGAAGGCGGCTCGCCACATCGACGCCTGGCTCCGAGGCGCCACTTACGCACCTGCGCCCAAGAACGAGCTTGCGAGCTTCGACAAACTCAATGCGTGGTACTATGACGATGCTCCCAAGACGGTGCGTCCTGCGCTCGAGCTTGCACGCCGCGTGTCCACCTTCGAGGAAGTGAAGGGCGGTCTCGACGAAACCAACGCCCTCTATGAAGCTCGCCGCTGCCTTTCTTGTGGCAACTGCTTCGAATGCGACAACTGCTATGGCATGTGCCCGGATAACGCCGTCACCAAGCTCGGACCCGGCAAGCGATTCAAGTTCAATTACGAGTATTGCAAGGGCTGCGGCCTTTGCGCTGCGGAATGCCCCTGTGGAGCGATTGCGATGGCGCCCGAGGCGACGTGAGCGGTTCTTTCCAGGTACCCATGAAACCATCCACTCTCAGGGAGTGGTGACTTCGTCGGCATCAATTCCGTCGGCCACGAACGCAGGAGAGGGTGGAACTTCGCGAGCTGCAGGATGTCCGCGACGAAGGCCAGCCCTATGACAAGGTCCGCCTCATCGAACTTGTGGTGTCGGTAAGTGCAAACGGCATCAACGCAATCGACAATCTTTCCTTGGACTACGGCGCAACGGCACGCGGCGAGCTCGTGCAAGAACATCTCAATATATGGCACGACCTATCGACGAGCGGCAGCAGCCCGTTCGGCAGGACGTTCGTCGGCAAGGTGGATCTGAGCCGGATCGGAACCATGGGCCACTCCAGCGGCGGCGAGGGTGTTCTCTTTCACTACCTGCTCAATAAGCGGCTCAACACGCCCTTCATGGTGCGGGCCGTATTGCCATTGGCCGCGATGAACCAGAAACGCCTGAAGGTGTCCGGCGTCCCGCTCGGTATCGTGCTGCCGTACTGTAATGGCGATCTCGCCGATCTGCAGGGCATCCACTACTATGACGACTCGCGTTATGCTCTGCCCGGCGACCCCGCGCTAGCACGGATGGCGAGAGGCTTCATGTGTCCAGAGCACAGGCTGTAGAGTCGAGACGGCGAAGACCATGACAGACCTTGTCAAGTTTCTCGTCGCTGTGATGATCGCTATCTCCGGATTGGCGCAGATCCTAACCGATCCACGCATCACCCGCGATTTCCGGCACAAGAGCCTGCTCGCTCTGGCCGTCTATGCCGTGCATTGCGCGGTTGGCTTTGCCGCGGTTTGGTTGCTGCTGCCGAAGGGTCCAGAGGCTGCTCTTGGTGCAACCGCCGCCGTGCTGGGCTGGATTGGTTTCGGCATGCTAGGACTCATTCGCTTCGCGCCGCGCCTGCGCGAGCCGCCGCGCTGGCTGATGCACGTCGGCATGGCCGACTTGGCGTGCCTAATGCTGATCGTCGGGGGCGTAGCGTCTGCAGCCAAACTGATCTAGCTGGCGAGAAGCACCTTCAGCCTTCAAAAAGAACCGTTTGGAGAAGTTTGACGCCGGGCCTGTCGAATGAGCTGATCAGGGCCCGGCATAACAGGGCCCCACAGGTGGCCGGGATCATCGGAATCGCCGGCCTGCTTCAACCTTGGCCTT
>JACQEE010000060.1 GCA_016200725.1 Chloroflexota bacterium | reverse complement strand
GATGTACGCGGCGGGAATGCCGCCGGACTGTCTGGGTTCTGCGTGCTCGTCCATCAGCAAAAGCCCGCCCTCGGCGGGCTCCCAAGTCAGATACGGCGCCGCACGCGCCTGTGGCCTATCCGATGCTCTCGATCCGGTCTTGCATCATGCCCATTGGCGCCTTGACGCTCACGGTCTCACCGGCCTTGCGGTGCAGGAACGAGCGGCCGGCCGGCGACTCGATCGATATCTTGTACTGCGCAGGGTTCACTTCAGTGGGACCGACCAGCGTGTACGTGATCTGTTCGTTATGCATGACATCGTGTACGACCACCTGACTGCCTAGGCGGACGCGAGGGCTGCCGTCGCTGGCCTGAGCACCAGCCTCGGCCACCTGGGCAAAGCGGAGGCGCTGCTCCAGGTCGCGAATGCGCGCTTCCAAGTGACCTTGTTTCTCGCGCGCCGCGTCGAGGGGTGCGTTCTCGCGGAAGTCCTTGTCGGCTGCGGCGCGGCGGATTTCCTCGGCCACGTCGACGCGTTCACGCTTGAGCCCTTCGAGTTCCGACGTGGCCTTCTCGAAGCCGTCGGTGGTGAACTGCGTCGTCTGGGAGAGCTGCGTCACTTGGCGCATCCGCTTCTGCGTCCGCGCGGGGACCCGCCGCGCCTTCACGTGCGGGGCAAGATTGATAGCAAGAAGTCCTTCTTTGTGGGCGTACTTGAGAAAATCGCGGACGGGGGCGAGTTGGGTCAGGTTCTCCGCGCTGACAGTCTCGGAGAAGGTCTCCATCTTTCGCGGCGTGAGGTCGGCGACGGGCTGTTCGCGGCCGTACCAGCGCATGAACTTCTGCAGCCCCCCCTGCATTTCCGGGGCCTTCTGCGACGATACGCTCTGCAAGAACTGCCCGACCGCCTCGCCAAGACCCATCGTACTCGTTGCCGTCATGGAGCAAGCACCTCTGAGACTCGGAACACACTTCAGGAGCATCATACCATAGGACGAAGGCCGCCGACTTCTGTGCGCCGTTGAGCGGCTTCAGGCCCATTTGCTATACTTATGTACGTCCCAGAGCCGCATGGCCAACCGCGGATTTTCATATCGAAGGCCCTGGGCGCAAGCCGGGAGTGTGCATGAGTCGCCGCCTGATCCGCAATAGCCTTGTTTATCTGCTCATCCTGGTAGCGGTCGTTGCCATTTTCTACGCGGTCTTCCGCACGCCGTCCGGCGGGACCGAAACGACGATCACCGACATCGTCACCAAGGTCCAGCAGCATCCCGAGAACGTCAAAGACCTCCTCGTCGACGGCAACAAGGTCACCCTCGAGACCCTCGTCGGCGACAAGTTCACCGCGACCAAGGAAAATGGCGTCGGCGTGCAGGACTACCTGCGCGACGCGAACGTCCCCACAGCCGGTCCTGGCGCCGTCACGGTCAAGATCAAAGAGTCCAGTTCCTTCGGGAACATCTTCGGCCTGCTGATCAACTTCCTGCCTCTGATCTTCTTCGGCGCGATCATCCTGTTCATGATGCGGCAGGCGCAGGGCACGAACAGCCAGGCGATGTCGTTCGGTCGCAGCCGCGCCCGCATGTTCGTCGGCAACAGGCCAAGTGTCACTTTTGCCGACGTGGCAGGAGTTGAAGAGGCAAAACAGGAACTCCAGGAAGTCGTCGAGTTCCTGATGTATCCTGAGCGCTTTGCGAGCCTGGGCGCGCGCATCCCGAAGGGCGTGCTGCTCGTTGGCCCGCCCGGCACCGGCAAGACGCTGCTCGCCAAGGCCGTGGCCGGCGAAGCAGGCGTGCCCTTCTTCAACATCAGCGGCAGCGAGTTCGTCGAGATGTTCGTCGGCGTAGGCGCCTCGCGCGTGCGCGATCTGTTCGACCAGGCGCGCCGCAACTCGCCTTGCATCATCTTCGTCGATGAGATCGACGCTGTGGGTCGCCATCGCGGCGCAGGCCTAGGCGGCGGGCACGACGAGCGCGAGCAGACCCTCAACCAGATCCTCGTGGAGATGGACGGCTTCGACGCGAGCACCAACGTCATCGTCCTGGCGGCAACCAACCGGCCGGACATCCTCGACCCGGCGCTGCTGCGGCCCGGCCGCTTCGACCGCCGCGTCGTGCTCGACGAGCCGGACATCGTGGGGCGCAAGGCGATCCTCAACGTGCATGTCAAGGGTAAGCCTTTGGACACCGAAGTGAACCTGGAAACGATCGCGAAGGAGACGCCCGGATTCAGCGGCGCCGATCTCGCGAACTTGGTCAACGAGGCCGCGCTTCTCGCAGCGCGGCGGAGCAAGAAGGTCATCACCATGCCGGAGCTCGAGGAGGCAGTGGACCGCGTGATCGCAGGGCCCGAGCGGAAGAGTCGCGTCGTCACTCTTCGCGACAAGGAAGTTACCGCCTACCACGAGGCGGGCCACGCCGTCGTTGCTTACCATCTGCCCAACGCGGACAAGCCGCACAAGATCACCATCGTGGCGCGCGGCATGATGGGCGGGTTCACCCGCCTTCTGCCTGAAGAGGAGCGCCGCTTCGCTACTGTTGGATCGCTGAAGGACGACATGGCTGTTTCACTCGGTGGCCGATCCGCGGAAGAGATGATCTTCGGCGACATCACCAGTGGCGCGGCGAGCGACCTTCGCCGGACGACACTCATCGCGCGCAAGATGGTAACCGAGTGGGGCATGAGCGAGGGGACCGTCTACCCCGAAATCCCTATCAGTTCTGTTGTAGAGCAGGCGCTGAAGGGCGACGTCGTATCGATCGAAGTATACGGCGACGATCTGCTCATCCATCGGAAGGACAACTCGATCGTTCGTGCTCGGAAAGAGGAAAAGTGGAGCCTGGTCGACTTCCTAGAAGAACACAAGGTTCGCACTGGGGTCGGTGGAGTTCAGGTGATTGTTAAGGGCAAGATCGGGCTTGGCGGATTAGGTCCGCGCACGTTTGGACAGAAGCAGGAACTCGTCTTCCTCGGCCGCGAGATCTCCGAGCAGCGGGACTATGGCGATCACATCGCCGATCAGATCGACGACGAGATCCGGCAATTGGTGGAAGAGGCGCATCAGCGAGCTCGGGATGTCCTCAGGATCCACCAGGCGAAACTCGTGCAACTGGCGCGTTATCTTGTCACGAACGAGACCGTCGACGGGAAGGTGCTGCAGGACCTGATGCTGTCCGAAGCGCCGGCGCTCGATGGAAGCCCGCTCATCTCGACGAACGGCTCGACGACGGCAGCGCCCGCCCAAGATGCGCAGCCATCCGCGCCGGTAAGTTAGCGCCGCAGCCCATCCGGTCGGTCCTCCGCAATTTCCTGTCTGCTCCTTGCTAGCCGGCTGGCCGCTTTACCACCCGCATCACCTACAATGGCCGGCAGTGCTGTTGGAGGGCGCTATGAGTGTCGAGTACCGCAAAGATGGTCATGTTGTCACGATCATTCTGAACCGTCCCGAGAAGTTGAACGCGCTGGACGTAAACATGGCGCGCGGGCTGGCGCAGGCGTGGATCGAGTTCCAGGCCAACGACGAGGCGCGCATCGCCATCTTGACGGGCGTGGGTCGCGCCTTCTGCGCGGGCATCGATGTGGCCGACCGGCAGGAGCGGGCGAAGAAGGGCATCCACGGCACAGCGCTCTTTGCCCACGGGCTGCCCGACCTCTATCTCAAGCAGCACGACCTCGGCCTGCCGGGCGTGACGAAACCGGTGATCTGCGCAGCGAACGGGCTGACGACGGGCATCGGCTTTCACCTGCTGTGCGCGGCGGACTTGCGCGTCGCGTCAGAGACGGCGACGTTCGGCCTCGCCGAGGTGAACGTGGGCATCGTGGGCGTGGAGAACCGCATCGCGTCGCAGCGGCTGCCGCTGGCCATCATGATGGAACTAGCCCTCACCGGCGACTTCATCACCGCGCAGCGGGCCTACGAAGTGGGTCTGGTGAACCGCGTCGCCAAGCCGGATCAGTTGCTCGACGAGGCGCGGGCGCTGGCGGAACGCGTGCTGCGGCACCCGCCGAAGGCCGTGCAGTACAACAAACTGGCCGCGCTCAAGGCCGCGCGGCCCGCCAACGACGCCGTCGATGCGCTGATTCGCACCTTCAACCGCGAACTGTACGACTCGGAGGACCACCGCGAGGCGCTGGCGGCGGTGCTGGAAAAGCGGAAAGGGCGGTATACAGGAAGGTAGGGGCGCGAGCACAGCGCCTTCACGCGCTGCCTGACCGCTCGTCACACTGCCTTCACGGCTGGCTGACCACAATGGATAGCGGAAGGTGATGGGATCGCAGGGGCATGCCGATTCGCAACAAATGGCGAACGCTGAGCGTACGGAGGTAACTCCTCATCGCCTTCATGATCGTTGCGGGGTTCGCGGCTGTGATCGCGATCATCGATGTCTTGCTCGCCAAGTTCCAGTAGGGTGTCTTCCTTAGAGAGGACCCTCCTCATCAAAGGCTCGCTGGCGCTCATCGCGTCATGGCCAGACCTGGCGCGTCGTAGGGGTAAAGCCCCTGAGCCTGAGAAGATGCGATTCCCCTAGGGCAGGTCTTTGATCGGGGGGCCATTGGGCGGCGACCCATGGCGGCGATCCTGCGGCGGAGTCGGGAGCAGTGGCCTGAAGAAGTTGGTCGCAACATGGACTGCGATCTTACGCCCCTGCGCTATTCCCGCCTCGGTCGATTTCCTGAAATGGGAGCCTCCCCAGATGCGGGACATCTCACACTCCTCCGCTGCGGAAGACAGGCTCGCATACGTTCTCGTGACCGTCCCAATCTTGATCGTGAAGTTGAGCTGGTTGACCTTAGTCAGCGTCTGGAGCGCGTACGTAATCCCTTCGCATCCCGCAGCATGCCCTGAAAAGTAGTCAGGATTGACCAACGAGGGATCCAGGGCTGTCCACGTGGGGTCACCGATGGTGTCCGGGTTGCCGTCGGATTCGCCCTCTCGAATCGCCTGCTGGGGGCGCCAACGCACGTACTGGTACTTTGTCTCGAGCAGCGCACGGTTTGCATCAGCGACCGTAACCGTAAACACAGCAAAAAGCCTTGCTGCATCCCACAGGTCGAGCTGTTGGTTGACGGAAAGCTGACGCGCAGCTGGGCTAAAGTACAGTTGGAAGAGCGTCGGCACCCAGAAATTCGCGATGGCGGTCTGCTCGGGCGTCCGGACCGCGCTATTGACGCTTCCGATCGCCTTCGACTCGTTGAAGTCGGCGGTGTACTCCGCGCTAGTGAGGCTAACTGGGGGAGGGGCGCGGAACTGCTCGGGGTTCGTGTACGTCAGTGCGGGGAAAGCGGGCGGAAAGTTGTTGGTGATGCTGGTCGTGCCTGCGGGTGCCGACCAGACGCCGGGGCCCGGCTTGGGCAGCGGCAGGCCTGGCCCTGCGGTCGGGTTGTAGAACACGAAGACTGTCTGCCCCACGGCCTTCCCGAGTTGTATGCCTTGCGTCTTTGCTGGACTTTCCGGAATCGTCGCCAGCGACGACGCTAGCGCTGCGGCGAGCGTTGGTCGAGCAGTGGCGGGGAGGCGTGCGAAGAGGAGCGTGTGCGCTGCCGACGCCACCGCGGCTTCGGGCGATGCCCCCGGCGCAGACGTCTCCACCGCGAAGGGCTCGTACCTGGGATCGATGGAGTTCAACGTATCGTGGATGGCGATGTGCATCAAAGCGATCGTGACGGCATCGCCACCGCCGGTGGCGACGCCTTCTGCCACGGCGTTCCACTCGGTCACCACGTTGGCGCCCCGAGCGCCGCTATACCGGGGCGTGGCGGTAGGCGCAGGGGTGGCAGTGGGGGCAGGCGTCGCCGTCGGCGTAGGTGTGGGGACAGATGTCGCGGTAGGTGCTGGCGTGGGAGTCGCGGGAGGCCGTGTCGGCGTGGAAGGGACGGCTGTGGGAGCCGGGGTAGGCGCGGTGCTGCTGCTACAGGCAACAACGATGAGTGAGAGGATCAATCCCAATGCCACAGCTACCGGCGTTCGCTTGGTCATTTTGGCCTTCCCTCTGTTGCATCCGCTCGAGCGCATCCTGGCGCGGGTAGAAGGCGGAGTCCTCGTCGAAGCCCGAGGGGTTGGCAAGAGCCTTGGGGGCAGCCTTGCCGCCGCGCTTGGCGAGCGTGCGCCCGATAGCCATCCCACCCACGACGACTGCTGCACCGATGCCGGCCTTCTTGAGGAAGTCGCGACGAGTGACACCGTGCGAGGTCGCGCTTTCCGAACGCGAGGACTCTGAGGCGCGGGCACCGGGACCCTGAGGCGCAGGAATCGCGGACGATGTGGCTCCGGCAGTCATGCTCGCGCTCCGTTATTTGCTCGCGGCCTGAAGGGTGCGCAGATACTCGATCACAGCCCAGCGGTCGCTCTCGCTCAGCAGATTCTTGAAAATCGGCATCACGACGATGCCGTTGGTGACGATGTTGAAAATCTCGCCGTCAGTCTTGTTCTTGGTAGCCGCGGCGGTGAGGTTCGGCGGGCGGATGTAACCGCCTTCGACGAGGAAGTTGCCGACGGTGCCGTCGCCTTGGGCCTGCGGGCCGTGGCACATCGCGCAGTTCACGCGGAAGACTTCCTTGCCGCGACCGATCACGTCGGCGTTCTGCGGCAGCGGGTTCACCAGCGCCTTGGCGTTCAGCGGATCAAAGGGCACGGGCGCGCCGGTGATGGGCACGGAGTCGGCAGGCTTATCCATGCGCGGCGGCTCCTGGATCTTGTACGACTGCTGATAGTGCTGCTCGGGGAAGACGTCGACGGCGTAGGAGCCGCGCGCGCAGCCGGCGAGCAGGACGCCGCCAAGGCTGGCGAAGCCAAGCAGGGCCATGCCGCGGCTGCGGATCATCCGCCGATTGCCTATGTTCATGCGGATCTTCATTGCTGCAACTCGAGAGGCTACGCTTCCTTCTTGACGTCTTCGGCGCCGGACTGGCGGAATACCAGTTCGGCGGCAGGGAGGCGGTCGTCGGGGCAGTCGAGGGCGATGCCGATGTAGCCCTCGGTGATGCGCTCGTCGTAGAGGCCCATGCGCATGCGCGGCAGGCGCGACTCGAAGAGGACGCCGAAGATGGTCATCAGGATCGCCCCTAGCATGGTGCCTTCGTAGGAGATGATGGCCATCGGCGGGACGCCGAGGACGGGCTTGCCTCCGGTGACGAGGGGGTAGGAGACCTGCGTGCCGGTGGTGATGAGCAGGGCCGCGCTGAGGCCGACGATGGCGCCGAAGAACGGGAAGGCATACAGACGGTGCTTCGCCTCCTCCTCGCCGAAGGCGCCTGGAGGGTACGGGCTGCCGGTGAGGACCTGGAAGTCCTTCCCGCTGAAGCCTGCCTGTTCGAGACGCTCGGTCGCGAGCGCCGCGTTTTCGGCGGTGCGGAAGATGCCGAGCACTTGTTTCTTCGCCATGGGGTGTCCCCCTTCCCTATTCCTCGCGCATCACGGCGGGTACCCAGACCCGGCCGATCTTGATGCGGTCCTTGAGCGTTTCGCCTTCTTTGATGTCGTACAGCGGTATCAATGGGAAGAACTTCGAGAAGAGCAGCACCATCATGCCAACGAAGGCAAACGAGCCCACGATGAGCCCGATTTCGACCAGGCTCGGATGATAGGTGCTCCAGTTGAAGGTGAGTTCTTCTTTTCTCGAGAGCGACGGCACGATAATGAGGAAGCGCTCGAACCACATGCCGATGTTGACAGAGATGGTGGTGACGGCCATCCAGAAAAATGAACGACGAACATTACGGAACAGCCACATCGGCACGGGAAAGAAGTAGGCGGTGACCATGAACACGATGTACAGCGGCCAGTACGGCCACTCGAACATCTGCATCGTGCGGTAGCCGATTTCGGAGTTGTCCAGCGTGAACATGCCGAACAAGACTTCCATGGCAAAGAAATAGAACCACGCCGTCGCCACGACGATGAGCAGACGCCCCAACGAGTCCAAGTGGTCGCGCCGTATGTAGTCCTCCCACTTGAAGAGCCACCTCAAGATGATCAGCACGGTCACCACAGCGGAGACGCCGGAGTGGACAGCGCCGATGACGAAGTAGGGAGCGAAGATCGTCGAGTGGTAGCCTTCGACGGACTGGGTGACACCGAAGTCCCAGGACACGATGGAGTGGACTGACACGAAGACGGGCAGGATCAGCGCCGAGAGCAGGAAGCCGGCGATGATCTGCAGGCGCCACTGTCGCGGATAGCCGCGCCAGCCCATCGCCAGGACGCCATACAGTTTCTTGCGCAGCCCGGTGCTGCGGTCGCGGGCGACGGCGATGTCGGGAATCATCGCGACAAAGACGAAGAGGATGCTCGACGTCAGGTACGTGCTGATGGCTGTCGGGTCCCAGACGAGCGGGGAGCGGACATCGGGCCAGATGCCGCGCTGGAAGTCCCACGGGAAGGCCCAATAGAGCGTGCGCCAGGGGCGTCCAGTGTGGATGATCGGAAAGATGACCGCGGTCATCAACGAGAAGACGGTCACGACTTCCGCGGCTCGTGTCGCGGGGCGTCGCCACTCGGCCTGGGCGAGGCGCAGGATGGCTGAAAGCATCACGCCGGCGTGGCTGATGCCGACCCAGAACACGAAGTTGACGATCATGAAGCCCCACATCATGGGGCGGTTCAAGCCGGTGACGCCGAGGCCCTGGTTCACCATCCAGCCGATGCACGAGAACCAGCCGGCGACGATCATCGCCAGGAAGCCGACAACGAGCCAGAAACGCAGCGGCGCGGCAAATAGGTTCCCAGCCAGATCGCGGTTGATCTTCTGGTCGATCTGCTGCGGCGTATTTCCGAGTACTACTCGATCTTGCATGCTCTTCGCCTAGTCGGACTTGCCCATCACCATGATGGTGCGGCGCAGGAACTTTCGGGTCTTGCGGTACATCAGGCCTTCGGCGACTTCCCACATCGAGATGACGGGGAGCACTTTCGTCGCCAGCATGTAGATGAAGACGACACCGCCGATGCCGCCAAGGACGATCATGATGTCGGGTCCGTGCGGCCAGAGTGTCGCGGGCAGGGCGTCCAACCCCAGCGGTGCGGGTTGCGTCGTGTGGAAGACATCGGGCCGAGTATCGGCAACGCTGTAGGAGGCGCTATAGATGCGGATCTTATCGATGAGCGTGCCGAGCAGGATGAAACACGCGACGACGGCCGGCCCCGCGATGGACTTGCGGATAAAGTTCCATATCAAGACGCCGAGCGGGATCATGAAGCAGCAGATGACAACGATGAGGAATGCCCATCCGTAGTTACGGAAGTAAAAGAGGTCGAGAATGGCGCGTTCATTGGGGCGGCGGCCGTACCAGAAGGTAATCATGCCGGCGAACCAGAAGTACATCCACAGGAGTGAAAGCGAGAACATGATCTTTGCCGAACTCCAGAACTGGTCGAGGTGGATGTACTCCTTGTACCCCCCCCAGCGGTAGAGGATGTACATCGCCAGCACGGTCACAGCGATGGCGCACTGGAGGCCGTTGAGCGCCTGCCAGGGCGGGAAGATGGCGTCGCGGTAACTGGGCACGATTTCCATGCCCCACTCGGCCGGGAAGATGGTGAGCACCCAGATGAGCATCATGAAGTAGAGGCCGCCGAGCAGGCTCTGGCCCGTCTTCAGCACCTTCCACTGGCCAGGCGTACCCATCCAGAAGCCGGCGAGTCGCTGGCCGAGTCGCTTGCGGAAGCCCGACTCGTGGTCGCGGTACGTGGCGAGGTCGGGGATCGACGAGACGTACAGGAGGAACACGCCCGTAATGAAGAGAAAGACAACGGCGAGCAGTTGCGGGATGAGCGGCGTCTTGAACCAGTGGTAGAAGCCGCCGAACCAGATCGGCGTGCTGAGCACGCCGACGACGGCGAACATCTCGGAGATTCGAGCCATCGGGCGTCGCCAGTGGCTGTGCAACATGCGCTGGGTGATTGAGAAAGCCGGCGCCGATGCCGTGACCGCCAGGATCCACGCGAACGTCGCCGTGAAGTAGGCCCACGGGCTGAACTTATCGAACCCGTCGCTCAGCCGGATCGCGAAGCCGATGATGCCTACGAGCAGCATGACGCCGGAGATGAGCAACGCCCACTTGAACGCGCTCGTGGTCGTGCGCGTCTGGCCGAGGACATCCTGGCGAATCTCCTGTGGAGTCTTCGTCAGGACCTGCGGCTGGTAGTGCTGGTGGGCGACGCTATGCGTTGCCA
The DNA here is from genome assembly GCA_016200725.1 of Chloroflexota bacterium. The sequence goes on along the minus strand of JACQEE010000060.1, from coordinate 4,816 downwards.
CGGTTCGGCTCCACTTTCTTCAGATAGTGCACGTTCGGCTCCACGCCCTGATCCTCATAGATGCGGTAGGCGCGCTTGTCGCCGATCAACTTCGACACGCGGCTGTTCGGGTCGTGGATATCGCCGAAAACGAGGGCGCCGGTCGGACAGGCCTGCGAGCAGGCAGGATTGACCTCGCCGTCCTTCACGCCGCGATGTTCCTTCTTGGCGGCGCGCTCGCCCTTGCGGATGCGCTGCACGCAGAAGGTGCACTTCTCCATGACGCCGCGGCTGCGGATGCTGACGTCGGGGTTCAACTGGTTCCGAAGCGTCTCCGGCCAGACAGGCTCCCAGTAGTTGAAGTAGCGAACGCTGTACGGGCAGTTGTTGGAGCAGAAACGGGTGCCGATGCAGCGGTTGTAGACCTGGACGTTGAGCCCTTCGTTGTTGTGATAGGTGGCGTAGACGGGGCAGACGGGCTCGCAGGGCGCGTTGTTGCAGTGCTGGCAGAACATCGGCAGGAAGCGCGCCTTGACGTTGGGGAACTCGCCCTCCCAGTAGCGCTCGACACGGATCCATTCGGCGGCGCGGCGCTGCTTGAAGCGGTCGTCCGTGTTCAGCGGGATATTGTTCTCCGCCTGGCAGGCGACGACACAGGCCTGGCAACCGGAGCACCGGTCCAGATCCACGACCATGTTCCACTTCGAGCGTGGTGTTCGTTCGTCTGCCATGTGTTGCGTTTCGCCCCTTGCTATCCCTTGGTGATGCCGATCGCGCCGCCGATGTCGACCGGGTAGACCGAGCCTTCCATCTTGGGGATGCGCGGCCGGCCATCCACTTTGCGCATGCGCACGCGCGTCGCAGCCCAGGCCAGCGAGCCGGTATCCTTGTCCGTCTTCGACGCGTCGAGAATCGCCAGCGGGTTGACGCCGCGGCCCTGCGCGTAGCGCCCGAAGGCCTTCCGTCCCTGGCCCATCGGGATGCTGATCAACCAGGGCGGCGTCGCCGGGTTCGGGTAGACCGGCGCCACGATGGCCTCGCCGGTTGGCGATTCGATAGAAACTAGTTGCCCTTCCTTCAAATCGTGATCCTCGGCGTACTTCTTGTTGACCTCGACCCATGTCGACCACGTCGTCGTGGTGATCGGGTCCGGCGCGGCCTGAAGCCACGGCAGGTGGGCCCCGCGGCCATCGCCGATGCCGATGCCCTCGAAAGGCATCATGTGGAACTGGAAATCGTTCGCTGCACCAGCGATGTCGGGCTCGAACGAATCAAGTTTGAGCGCCTGCGACTGCGGCGCCGCGACGGAGCGGGCCTTCTCGTCGCGCCAGCCGCCGTGCTGGAGAATCCCGACCCAGTACGCCTCGAACGAGGCTCCGCTGATATTCCCGCGCCCGAGGGCCTGGAGTTTCTGCGCGCTATCGCGAAGGGCGTCCTTGAACGTCTTGAACGGGAATTGGCTGCCTAGGCCAACCTCGTCGGCGAGGGTGAGCAGGATATCTCCGAAGGGCCGCGTATCGTTGAGCGGCTTCACGATGGGCTGCTGGTAGGCGACCATCTGGAAACTGGGGCCGGGCTCCGGCACCGCGTTGCCCCAGTCCTCGAGAGCGACGTGACCCGGGAGCACGAGGTCTGCCTGGAGCGTGGTGTCATCGAGGAAAGAGGACATGGAAATCACATAGGGGACGCTGCCTACAGCGCCGGCGGCGTCGAGGCCGCGGGGGAGACCGTGCAGGACATCGGCGTTGCGCACCATGAGGACGGCGACCTTGCCGGAGCGCATGCGGTCGAGTTGTTCCTTGATCTGAGTCACGGCAGCGGCGCGGGTGGTCTGGAATGGTGTGCCGCCTCCCTGACCGCCACCTCCCCCGCCAGCGCCTGTCGCGGCGATGGGCACAGGAGGATTGAAGAGCACGCCCCCTGGCTTCTGCACGTTGCCGACCAGCAGGTTGAGCGCGAGGATCGCCGAGAGGTTGTTGACGCCGTTGGTGTGCGCGCCGGCGGAACCGCCGCCAATCGCCAGCGCAGGCCGATTAGCCTTGTCGCCGAAGGCCAGCGCAATCTTCTCGATGCGTGCGGCTTCGATGCCTGTCGCGTCGGCGACCTTGTCGGGGCTGAAGGGCGCGAGAGCAGCAGTGCCTTTGCCCCCAGTCAACGTACTGAGGGCCGTCGCATCGGCGAGGCCTCGGTGCGCCAGCACGTAAGCGATGGAGAGTGCGAGTTTGCCTTCCTGACCCGGCTTCACTGGCAGCCACTCGTCGGCATTGGTGGCCGTCGTCGAGAGGCGCGGGTCGACTTGCACGAGGTAGCCACGCTTGCGGCCGCCCTGGCGGAAGTCGCCGTAGGCCCGGCTGTACTGCACCTGCGAGATCCAGCCGCCGAGGAAGTCCGCGCCGAACGAGAGCACGTACTGCGCGTTGGCGATGTCGAAGGTGGGAAGCAGGTCCTGCCCAAAGGTCTGCTTCACCGCCTGGTGCAGCACATTCTGATCGAGCGCTTCGTAGGTAAGCGAGACGGCGCCGAGGCCCGCGGCCAGTTTGGTGGCGATGCCGGTAAGGTTGCCGCTCAGCGGGTCGGTGAGCATCACGATGTTGCTCGCCGTGCCCTTGGCAGCGTTGAGTTTGTCCTTCGCCAGGTTGAGCGCTTCGTCCCAGGAAATCTCCACGAAGTTGCCGGACCCGCGAGGCGAGGCGCGCAGCGGGCGGCGGATGCGGTCGGGGTGGTAGACCTCCTGCACGCTCGCCTGGCCGCGCACGCAGGTCTTGCCGCTGCTGATGGGGTTCTCGGGGTTGCCCTCGATCTTCTTAGCGCGTCCTTCGATGACGCGGACGATGACGCCGCAGCCGGAGCCGCACTGGCCGCATTGCGTCGCATAGTAGTTATCGATGCCCAGCGCGAGATCTTCGGGTAACTTGTTCGGGCTCTGCTCGATGAACTCGCGGACGTTCGGACGGCAAGCGGCGATCACCGCAGCGCCGGCCGCACCGCCGCCCGCCATCTTCAGAAGTTGTCGCCTCGTGAGTGCCATGTGTTCTCTAGTAGTGACAGGCGGCGCAGTCTGTCGGCGGCGGCTTGCGTGTGCCGTTGAGTACCGCCTGCTCGATAGCCGTCTTCGCGTCTTGCGCCAGGTAGCCGAGGTAGCCGCTGCGGTGACAATCGACGCAGTCGCCCATCTTCAGCGTGCGCACCTGGTGGTCGATGGTCATGGATGAAACGTCGCCGTGGCAGATCGAACAAACCTGCGACGGCGCGATCTTGTTCTGCTCGGAGAAGAAGCGGATGTGCGAGTCGTGAACGAACTGGACGTGGTCGGGCAAGCGGTGGACACGCACCCAGTTCAGCGGGTCGCCGTTCTCGTAGGCGGAGAGGATCTTCGTCACCTCGGGCGCATCGCTGCGCACCTTCTGGTGGCAGAAGTAGCACTGCTGGACAGCAGGCAGGCTCGCGGCCTCGGTGTCGGCGACGAGGCGGTGGCAGAACTGGCAATCAATGCCTGCGCCCACGATGCTGCCGGCCTTGGTGTGCGGATCGATCTTGAGCGCGTCCTCGAGCGAGATCTGCGTCTTGGGATCGCCGACTGGGCCATCGACGACCGTGCGCGGCTGCAGCGTGTGCAGGTTATGTGGGAAGTTGATGGGCTGCTCGGCCTGAACCTTGAAGAAGGGGAACGGCAGGCCCCACCACGACTTGATCATCGAGGTGGCAAGAAAGACTGTGCCGGCCAGCACCACTAGGCCGAACAGCGGCACGGCCAGTTTGAACGCAAGGCCTCGACTCTTCAACGGTCCGTTCGCCTTTCCGCCAGCGTATCAGCGTCCCCAGCCCAGGACCAACCCATCTGAATGGCTAAATCCAAATCGTCGGCCAGAAATGCCGGATGTTCTTCGCCGCATCGATCCCCAGAAAGCCCCAAAGGGCAACCATGCCCAGGCAGACGAACGCCACGCAGTAGAGCGGGATGCGTAACTTGCGGGCGCGTTCGCGGACACCATCGGGCAGGTGGCCGGAATCGATAAGCGAGGGGATGATCGCGTGGGTGAGCGTCATGTGCGCGGCGAAGAGAAAGACAAAGGCCAGGATCAACCAGATCCAGTGGAGCACATGACTGGTGGTGACCCAGTCAAGGTGGTTTAGTGGTTCGGGATCCATCCCGTGCCTCGCGTAGTGGGCGCGGTGTCCGCGCGCACGTGCCGCCGCCCCAGTTACTCCACCCCGTTCAAGCGGCATTGAGAATACATTCACAAAGTAGGACTGTCAAGAGGAAATCGTGGGTGCGCGGCAGAGGTAATCAGCGCCTTGTGCATATGGACCCAAGGCGTCGCATCCCTGCCGATTTTTTGCGGCAAAATGGCTGTGGGCGATATACTGAAGTGTCCCGGTTATCTGAAAGGGATGCCATGCCGTTCGAGTTGTACGACACCACACTCCGCGATGGCGCGCAGTCCGAGGGGATTTCCTTCTCCGTCGAGGACAAACTGCGCATCGCGAAGAAGTTGGACGAACTGGGCATCCGTTACATCGAAGGCGGCTTTCCCGGCTCGAATCCAAAGGACGCCGAGTTCTTCGAGCGGGTGAAGAGCCTGCGGCTGAAGCAGGCGGAGATCGCCGCCTTCTCCATGACGCGACGGGCGAACACCACCGTTGAGAAGGACGAAACGCTGCAGGCGGTCCTCGATGCGGAGACGCCGGTAGTCACCTTCGTGGGCAAGTGCTGGGACCTGCACGTGACCAAGGTGCTGGAGACCAGCCTCGAAGAGAACCTCGGCATGATCGCCGACTCCATCGCCTACATGAAGGCGAAGGGGAAGAAGGTCATCTACGACGCCGAGCACTTCTT
>JACQEE010000059.1 GCA_016200725.1 Chloroflexota bacterium | reverse complement strand
CAGGCGCGGAGGGCGTCGTAGCAGGTCATCCCCTCGCGCAACTGGCCGGTCACACGCGAAACGAGATGCATGACGTGCGAGTAGCGTTCCACGTCCATGAACTGCTCGACCTTCACCGTGCCCGGCTTGCTCACGCGTCCCACGTCGTTGCGGCCCAGGTCGACGAGCATGACGTGCTCGGCACGCTCCTTGATGTCGGCCTTCAACTCCGCCTCGAGCGCTGCGTCCTGCGTCTCGTCGGTACCCCGGGGCCGCGTTCCGGCGATGGGGTTGGTGGCGACGCGGCCATCCTCGACCTGGACGAGCATCTCTGGGGACGCGCCGACCAGTTGGAAGCCATCGAGGTCGAGGTAGAACATGTACGGCGAGGGGTTCACCTTGCGCAGGGCACGGTAGATGTCGAAGGGGTGCGCCACCGTCGCCCGAGAGAGGCGCTGCGAGACCACCACCTGAATGATGTCGCCGGCGACGATGTACTTCTTGCCGTCTCGCACCATCGCCTCGTGTTGTGCCTGCGTTATGTTCGACTCCACCTTCGCATTGCCGCGCGGTGGTTCGCCCGGGTCGAGCGGTCGCTTCAAAGGTCGCGAGAGCCGCTCGATGACGCGGTCGATCTTGGCGCAGGCGACTGCATAGGGCTGCTCGACGTCGCCGTTGAGGTAGGCGTGGCTGACGACCTTGATCTTGTGCTGTACGTGGTCGAAGACGAGCAGCGTGTCGTTGACCATGAAGATGGCCTCGGGCAGGCCGTTGGGGTCGGGCGCGGGAGCAGGGAGACGCTCGAAGTAGCGCACCGCCTCGTAGGCCAGGTATCCGACTGCGCCGCCGTGGAAGCGAGGCAGTCCCTTCACTGGCACGCTCTGGTAGGTCCGCAGCGCGTCCTCGATGGGGATGAGCGGGTCGATGTGGCCGTAGTCCATGACACGCCGCGACCCCTGCTTCGATACCTTCGCCGAGCCCGTGTCGTCGGGCGTCACGCCGGTGCGGATCACGCGCAGCGGCTCGGTGCCGATGAACGAGTAGCGCGCGATGCGCTCGCCGCCTTCGACGGACTCAAGCAGGAAGGAGTATGGGCCGCGCGCGACCTTGAGGTAGGCCGTGACCGGCGTCTCGAGGTCGGCGGAAATCTCACGATGAATGGGCACCAGGTTGCCCAGGTGCGCCAGTTTTTTCACTTCGTCCAGACTTGGTGCATACATGTCCTTTCAGCCTTTGCCGCCCTTCACACGCCGGCGGACTTCCTTGCGCACCGCGGCTGCTGCCTTCTCGGCGTTCAGCCCAAGCGCCGCGATGATCTTCGCCGCTTCGCCGTTCGCGGAGGCATCGCCGACCGGTTGCACCCCAGGCACGGGTCGCAGCGACACCGACGATGTCGCGGCGTCCCACATCGGCTCAAGGCGCAGGCGAACGAGTTCCTCCATCGCATGCTCCGGGCTCCACACTCCGCCGTCGGCGGTACCCACCTCCAAGACAAGCGTGTAGTTACTGATGCGCATCGCGTCGCGGACCTGCTGCATGGTGGCCTCGGCCACCTTCTTCGTGCGCCGCGTACCGTCTAGCAGCGCCTCTTTCACCTCGCCGGGACGCTGCTCGTAGTGGCGGCGCCGCTCGCGGATGGGGTCGAGGAAGCGGTTGAGCGCCGCCGCGAGGCGCTGCTTCACCTCGACATCGCCGACGCGGCCGGCGACGTAGCGCTCCTTGAGATCGGCAACCTCGACCTTGTTGTTGTTGAAGGCGTCGTGGTACATGAAGACCGGGTTGCCCTCGATGTGGCCGGGGTCGGTGGGGCGCACTCGAGTGGGGTCGGTATACATGCGCATCACCTGCTCGGTGACGGTCTTGGCGTCGTCGCGCAGGTAGATGCAGTTGCCGAGGCTTTTGCTCATCTTGGCCTGGCCGTCGGTGCCGACGAGGCGCGCGACACGACCGACCATCGCCTCGGGCTCGGGGAAGACGTCGCCGTAGGTGCGGTTGAACTTGCGCGCGATCTCTCGCGTCAACTCGATATGCGGCAACTGGTCCTCGCCGACAGGGACGAGGTGCGCCTTGGGCAGCAGGATGTCCGCGATCTGGCTCACCGGATAGTTGAAGAAGCCGACCGACAACTCTTTCTCGTCGAGACGTGCCATCTCGGCCTTGAGCGTGGGGTTGCGCTGCAGCATCCCCAGCGGCGTGATCATGCTGAGCAGCATCGTGAGTTCGGCATGCTCGGGCACGTACGACTGGATGACGAACGCGCTGTGCTTCGGGTCGAGGCCGATGGACAGCCAATCGAGCGTCACCTGGATGACCGACTCGCGGATGCGATCGATCTCGGCGACGTGGTCCGACAGCGCCTGGTAGTCAGCGATGAGGAAGAAGCACTCGTACTCGCGCTGGAGGCGCAGCCAGTTCTCGAGCGCGCCAGCGTAGTGCCCGAGGTGCAGCGGGCCCGTTGGCCGGATGCCGGTCAAGATGCGCTTCACGCCTCACCCCCCTTCCCCTCTCCATCAGAGATGGAGAGGGGCGATACGTATCAATCCGAGCAAAACAAAACCCCGTCCACCAAGGGACGGGGTTAACCGTGGTGCCACCCTTGTTCCCCGATCAGCCAAAGGCCAATCGAGGCACTTTTCTTCAGGTACGGCCTCAAGTCATCGAGACGATACCCTGGGCTCTGATAACGGTGCCCGCTCCGTCGTAGCCTAGCCCGCTGGTCTGTCACCCTGAGCGAAGTCGAAGGGTCTCTCCGGCTTGCTCCTGACGGCGTCGGTACGCAGCTCCCGAGTCCATTCCCTCACCACAGTGGCGCCGGCTTGCACCAGTCCCGGCTCGCTGAAGGCCCTGCTCGAGAGGTACTCCTCTCGTTCGCAGCCTGTACCTTTTCACTATAGCAAGGGGACGCAAGCCCTACGCCTCTCCCCCCTGGCTTCGCCAGGTGCCTCTCCCCACGTACCTGGGGAGAGGGGTACAAGGGACAAGCCTCCTTCGACTTCCCCTTCGCGGACTCAGGGCTCCGGCTAAGACGGATAAGCCCTGCCCT
>JACQEE010000058.1 GCA_016200725.1 Chloroflexota bacterium | reverse complement strand
TGTTCGCCGGCACAGAAGCAGCGCGCGTCCACTTTTCCATCGGCAAGAAGGTCGCGTCCTGGGATGTCGGCTATTCGTTCCGCCCGAACGACCTGATTCAGCAGGAACCACGACGCGTTCTGTTCCAACATCCGCTCGAGGGTCGCCCGATGGTGCTCGCCGAGCGCTTCGGATCCGACAGTGCCTTCACTGCGGTCGCCTACCGACACGAGCCACGCGCCGACGACAAGCCAACCTTCGCCCTGAAGGAGAACGCGCTCGCCTTGCGTTCGTACACGCACTTCGGGCCAGCCGACCTGTATCTCTACGGCCAATGGGGCGAATCCACGCGTGCCACCGCCGGCTCTTCGGCATCCTGGGTGGCCACCGACTCACTCGAACTGCATGGCAGCTATCGGAAGACCGGTCGCTACCCGAGCCCGGTGCTCGATGCTTCAGCTGCTGTGGTGGCTGCCCAAAATCCCTACGCCTTCGCGCAGCAGAACGAGCGCGCTGATCAGGCCCTCGTCGGCTTCACATGGACGTCCGAGTCGAAGCTCAGCTTCATCGTCGAAGCCCTCTACGATGGGACGGCACCGTCGGACGCGTTCTGGACCGCCTGGCAGTCCCGGACCGACGCGCTGCGGGCGGTGGCTGCGGCGCCCGGCCCCGTGCCTCTCAGTGCTGTCGGCGGCAACCTTGGCTGGCAGGCCACCCAACTGTCTGCCAACCTGCTTCGCCGCAAGAACGCCTTCCTTCGAGCTTCCTGGACCCATGAACGCTGGCAGCCGTCCATTGACGTGCTCTACAGCCCGTCCGACCGCGGCGCTGTCGCGACGGCAGCGCTCGCCTGGCAGGGTGAGCGCATCCGAATCGACGTTGGTGGCAGGGCGTTCCTCGGGCCGGAGAACTCGCTGTACGCGCAGACGCCGGTCAAGCGCGTGGGCTTCCTTCAGCTCACCGCCGCGTTCTAGGCATCCAGGGTCACCACACGCCCAGCGCCAGATGCTTCGGATCGATCGGGCGGTAGCTCATGTGGTCCACGTAGCTCTGGCTCGCCGGCTGGATCTGGTCGAACAAGGCATCTGCCTTGGCCATCGAGGCTCCCAACCTCGCCATCGCGCCGCCCGCCAACTCATAGCCGACGGCCGCGTCCATGACACGCGCGTCAAGCCACTTTGCGATTTGGCTCGCGAGTCCGCGTTGGTGGAGTTGCACACGATGCCATCCAGGAAGTGAGGTGACCAACACCTCACGCCAGAACAGGGCCTCCTCATCTACGGCCAGCCCGCACTGTCGCCACCGACCCTCGTTCGGCAGGCCCGTGGTCTTGCGCCACTGCCCTTGATCGCTCGCGCGCTCCGCCTGGAACGATTCCCACTCTCGCGTCAGCTTCGCCACCGCCGACGCGCATGCACCACCAGCAGCCATTGCCGCTTGTGCGAACGCCTTGCCCCAGTGAACGACCCGCGCGTCGTCTGCGGCCTCGCTGTCCCACAGGTACAGGTTCTCGTTCAGGCAGACGTACGAGCTAATCGCGTCGTCACCCACCAGATCCGCGAGTTTCCACCAGGTCTGCCATTCATCGTTGGATCGCGCCTCTTCCAGCAGGCCTCGGTCCACGGTAAACGGACCGCCGATGTCCAGGTCTGCCTTGGACATCAGGTCCGCGATGCTGGTCATCAAGAGGCCCTTCACTGCGTGGTACCCGCCTGCCTTCAACGCGCCGCTGGCATTGAATCGGATGGTCTCCGCGCGAGCGAGTGAGTCCCCATCCCAGATGGTCCGTTCTGGAGCCTTCGCGTTCGCGCGCACCAAGTGGCCTTCCTTCCAAGGCCCCGTGGGTTCCACAGGCCCGCTCAGCTTTGCGCCGACCTCCGCGCTGGTCGACAGGGTTCTCACCGCCTGCGCCAGAGCCTCGACCGTTGGCGCGATCAGCGTTGCGTAGAAGGCCGCCAGACCCTTGTTCTTGATCGCTAGGCCAGCCACCTTCCCGTCTTCACCAACCACGGCCAACACTTCCATCCAGCTCGGCAGCGGGCGATCGCCGAACGTGATCAAGGCCTGCTGCACGCTCATCGTTGCCCCCGGGACGATCACCTCGAGCATCAGCCGACGACGTTCCGCGGTTGCCTTTGCGGATTGCTGTCCGTTCAACGAAAAGTGCCGGCTGGCCACGTCGATGGCCTCGCCCATCGCCTCGCCCACGATGACGTTGCCATCGGTCAACCAGATCAGCCCATCCGAGACGCCGTGCTTCGCGATCGCCTTCGGCATCCCCGCTGCCTCGTACCACCATTGCTGCGCCTCCAGGGCCGGCCCGCGCATGGCTTCGACAAGTTCCGAGTAGCGCGCGACATTCGCCCGCGTCACGGCTTCGTTCGGGCCGTCGTGCAGCAGGCTTGTCAGCCTCAAAGCCTCCATGTCCTGCCCGTACTCCGACCACAGCACCAGGTTCGACAACGGCAGGGCCCGGGCAGTTTGAAGCGCCGCGAACAGCGGGACAGTACCCGCCGACGCGACATGAAGTCCCCAGGCGATCTCGTCGACCAGGTCGACCCTGCGGCGAGGGTAGTCCGTCACCACGGCCTTGCCCGCGCTCTGCTGTGCGTCGTGCAGGTCAGCGTATCCCAAGGTCCGCGCCAGCAGCTGTTGCGCCTGGGAAAGCGAAGCCGGCGCCGTGTCTTGGCTGCCGGGCCAGTGCCGCCTGAGGCACTTCGCGAGGGAGGTGAAGCCGCCGCCGATGAAGTCGACGTTGGAAAGGGGAAGCCATCACGCCGTCCACACTCAGGCCCTGCTGACGCACACCGCGTAACCGGTGCCTATTTGCTGCGAAAAGGTGGTTTGAGTGCTCCTTTGCCGCCATCTTCTTCGGACCTATAAACCGTACCATTGCTGTTCACTTTGCTCGCCAATCTGGCACTTAGGAGATTCAGTTCATGCGACTTCACGCGCGTTTTCGCCGCCTCAATGTTCTGAACGCAGCGCTGCTTTCGACGTGCTTCCTGAGCTTGCCCGCATGCGGCGGCGGCTCGTCTGACACGGCGGCTACGGTGTCGGATGCTGCGGGCGGACATGTCGTGGCGCAAGCGACCACGGTCGTTCCGGCTGCTGCTCCCACGTCCGTGTCCGCTACGCAAGGCGCTGCGCCCGATTCGGTGACCGTCAACGTTTCAGTGGCCGCGCAAGCCGCCTGCTCCGGTGGCAACGTTCTCGTGGTCACGCGCCAGGGCGTCGAAATCGGCCGCGCCGCGTTGCCGGCGGCCGCGCCGTTCAATGGCACGTACGTCGACACGACGCCCGTTCCCGGCCACGCTTATACCTATATCGCCTACGTCACGGGGCCCGTTTGCGGCACCAGCGCCAACGTGACCGCGACAGGCTTTGCCGGTGTTGCTGATGGCTCGTTCGGGTCAGCGATGCCGCCGGCCTCGATCACCGCGACAGACGGCACCGCGCCGGGCCGTGTCGATGTACAGATCGACCTGGGACGTCAGTTCGCCGTGATCGGGTGCCCCATGCAGTACCAGATCTTCCGCGACGACACGCTGATTGCGACCGTACCGGCCACGGCGACCGTGTCCTACCAGGACATCGCCCCGCCGGCTGGCCAGCACATGTACAGCGCCCGCATCACGGCGCCGGGCAACGTGTTCTCCGGTCCGACGCCCTGCGGCACTTCCAAGTCCGTCAGCGATCCGGGCCGCGCCGGCTGAGTCACAGCCCGCGCACGTGGCGCGAGGGAGTAGCGATACCTCCCTCGCGGCGATCGGCCAACGAGTGTCGACCTACCACTGAGACAACTTCAACTCGCGCGATAGCGCGTCCATGTCTTCTGAGGTCTCGCTCAGTAGGCAGCGGCAACCCATGACGTGCGAGCAGTGCTCGTAGGGAAACTCAGGCACCTCCTCGGGTTTGAGCAACTTCCCCGCGAACGCCTTGCACGCCGCGCAGCTATCCGGTGCTGCGAAGACGCGATACAGCGTCCCCTTCTTGTGGGACACGGGCGGCGAAGATGCACGAAACACCAGCATGCGTGCCGCGGTGTCGATGTCGAACCGCGCGACCCCTTTCATGCCCGGTGGCAACCACTTCTTGGCCGTGTTGGTCCCCATCAGCAGCATCATGGCCGCACCCACCCGCAGCGGCTCCAGT
>JACQEE010000086.1 GCA_016200725.1 Chloroflexota bacterium | reverse complement strand
ACCGCAGCACGAACGAGTTGAACCAGCAGGAGGTCGATCACTGGGAAGACCTGTTTAGAAAATTCTTCCAGACGCATACGAAGGAAGAGATTTACCGTGAGGCGGTGAAGCGGCGCATCATGCTCTTCCCAGTCTTCACTGCCGGCGATCTAGCCGACTACGAGCAGCTCAAGAAGCGCGGCTATTTCCAAGAGATCGAACACCCCGAACTCGGACGAATGATCAAGTATCCTGGCCAGTTCGTGAAGTCGTCGGAACCGATGTGGCAACTGCGACGCAAGCCGCCGCTCATCGGCGAGCACAACCGCGAGGTGTACGTGGACGAGTTGGGACTGGCCGACCGCGACGTGACGGCCCTCAAAGCAGCGGGAGCGATTTGATATGACCCTCGCGCAACCGACTGCCACCGCAAGCAAGAAGCCGTTGCCATTCAGCGGTATCCGCGTCGCCGACTTCTGCTGGGCGGTCGCTGGCCCTGTCACTTCGAAGATGCTGGCAATCATGGGCGCCGAGGTAATCAAAATCGAGAGCCGCACGCGCCTCGATGGCGGCCGCCTCGGATTCCCGTTCCACGAAGGCAAGCCGGGCGTCAACAAGAGCGGCTACTTCGCGAACCACAACACGTCGAAGTTGAGCGTGCGCCTTGACCTCTCGAAGCCGGAGGCGCGCGAGGTGGCGAGACGGCTCGTCGCCGTCTCCGATATCGTCACCGAGTCATTCAGCGCCCGCGTGATGAACGAGTGGGGCCTCGGCTGGAACGACCTCGTCAAGGTCAACAACGACCTCATCATGACCAGCCTGACGATGCAGGGGCAAACTGGCCCGTACGCCGGACACGTAGGCTTCGGCCGCACGCTCTCCGGCCTCGCCGGCCTCGACAACCTGACGGGCTGGCCTGACAAGCCGCCTGCCGGGCCAAACGAGCCGTACACGGACATGGTGGTGCCCTGGTTCGCTGTCACCGCGCTTGCCGCGGCGCTGCGGCACCGTGAGCGCACCGGGCGCGGGCAGTACCTCGACCTCGCGCAGCTCGAGGCGGCGATCCACTTCCTCGCCCCCGCATTCCTCGACTACACCGTGAACGGCCGCGTGATGTCCCGCAACGGCAATCGCCAGGCCGGTGCCGCGCCACACAACGTCTACCCCTGTCAGGGCGACGACCGCTGGGTTGCGATCACAATCTGGAACGATGCGCAGTGGCGCAACCTCTGCCACGGCATCGGCCAATCGAGTCTCGCCACCGACGAGCGCTTCTCAACGCTGCTCGGGCGGAAGGCCAACGAGGCGGAGTTGGACAAGATCGTGGGCGCGTGGACGTCGCAGCGCGAGGTCTACCCCGCAGTCGATACCCTCATGCGCGCCGGAGTCCCAACGGCGGTGGTTGAGAAAGGCGAAGACCTGCACCGTGACGAGCAACTCAAGCACCGCGACCACCTGCGCCGCATGGAGCACCCGGTCATGGGGTTGCGGACGTACAGCCGGCCATCGTTCCGCTTCTCCAATCTCGAGCCGGACCTGCGCCGGTTCCCGCTGCTCGGCGAGCACCAGGACTATGTGATCCAGGAAGTGCTGGGTATGTCGCAGGCTGAGGTCGACGATTTGCGTAGCAAGGGCGTGTTTGAGTAGAGGGTGCCGCGCTTCTCCGCTCCGTCAATTCAGCCGGTACAGCCGTACCGCATTTTCCGCGAGCAATTTACGCTTCTCCGGCATGGGCACGCCTCTCAGTTGCACGCGATTGAGTTCGCGCGAATGCGGCCAACTGCTGTCGCTATGCGGGTAGTCGGACGACCACATCTGGTTGTCGACACCGATGAGCCGCCGCATCTCGATACCAACGCGGTCCTCGATGAACGTTGAGTAAACGTTGGCCTTCACGTACTCGCTGGGCAGGCGCTTCAGGCTCAACTTCAGCCAGTAGCGATGACGGCGGAACGACTCGTCGGCGCGCTGCACAAAGTGGGCAAGCCAGCCAGTGCGCCCTTCGGCGGAAACGAGAACCAGATGAGGGAAGCGGTCGAAGACGCCGCCGAAGATCAGGTCGGCGACAGGCATCGTGTAGGAAAAGTCTCGCATGACCTGGTTCGCCATCCACGGCCCCTCTCGCGAGCCGCCAAAAGCGAAGGGCCGTTGCACACCGCGGTGAATCGCCAGCGAGATGCCTTCGCGCTGAGCGAGATCCCACAGCGGATCGTAGAAAGGCTCGTAGTACCGTCGGTGCGGGAAGATGGGCATCTGCGCCGTCGTGATCTTGTGCTCTCGGATCGTGCGCTTTAGCTCCGTCAGCGCCATCTCGATCGTCTCCTCCTCTGTCGGCAGCAGCGGCGGCCCGACGAGGCGCGCGCGGTCATGAGAGCAGAACTCAGCGAGCCAGTCGTTCCATGCGCGGATGCAGGCCACACGCACCTCAGCATTCTTCATGTTGTACAGGCGAAAGCCCATGCCAGGATAGAGAACGCTCGCGTCCACGCCGTCCTTGCGCATGTCTTTCACGTGCGCCTTCGGGTCCCATGCGCCTCGAGCAACGTCGGCGAAGCGCAGACCGCGCGGCCGATATTGCTTATAGGTGAACTTCGCTGCGGTGTCGAGACCGAACGTCCCCTGCTCCTCGTCGACGCGCCAACACTCGCCGCCATCCGGCAGCGACACGACCCGAGGCGCTTTCTCTCGCAACTTCGCCGGCACTCGAGGCGCGAAGGTGTCCGGAGGCTCGATGACATGGCTATCGGCGGAGATAACGCGGTATGGGATGAGAGCCTCCTGCGGCGGGGCGGTGCGATTATAGAGCGTAAGCAAGCCCCGTGCGAGGTTCCGTCACAATCTGCTAGGATGGATTTCCCAAGGCACTCAGGAGTCCACGCCGCATGCCCGTCCCCAAGCAAGTACTCGACGACGTTGCCCTGTCGCCTGCCGAGTACGAGATGATCCTCGAACGCCTTGGCCGCGAGCCGAACCTCGTCGAGCTGGGAATGATCGGCTCGCTCTGGTCGGAGCACTGCGGCTACAAGCACTCCAAACTGCTGCTCAAGAAGTTCACCACCAAGTCGGCACGGATACTTGTCGGCGCTGGCGAAGAGAACGCAGGCACCGTAGACATCGGCGATGGGTTGGCGATCACGATGAAAATCGAGTCGCACAACCACCCGTCGGCCATCGAGCCCTACCAGGGCGCTGCGACAGGCGTTGGCGGCATCGTGCGCGACATCTTCACGATGGGTGCTCGCCCCATCGCACTGCTGAACTCGCTCCGATTTGGCCCCCTCACGTCGCCTCGCAACCGTTTCCTCTTCGGCGGCGTTGTCTCGGGCATCTCCGGCTACGGCAACTGCCTCGGCATCCCGGATGTCGGCGGCGAGGTGATGTTCGCCGAATGCTATGGCGAGAACCCTCTCGTCAACGCGATGTGCGTCGGCATCCTGCCCCGCGACGGCGTCATGCCATCCGGTGCGAAGCGCCCAGGTTCCGTACTCATGATCGTCGGCTCAGACACAGGCCGCGATGGCATCCACGGCGCCTCTGGCCTGGCCTCACGCGCATTCGAGGAAGAACGCGAGTTACGGTCGGCGGTTCAGGTTGGCAATCCCTTCCTCGAGAAGTGCCTCATCGAGGCGTGCCTCGAACTTGCGGTGACGGGCCACATTGAGGCGATGCAAGACCTTGGGGCGGCCGGCCTCACCTCCGCTGTCTCCGAGATGGCCGCGAAGGGCGGGACTGGCTACAAGATCGACGTCCGCAAGGTGCCGCGGCGCGAAGAGGGCATGACGGCATACGAGGTCATGCTCTCGGAGTCGCAGGAGCGCATGCTCGTCGCGGTGAAGCCTGGGCACGAGCAGGCCGTCCGCGTGATCTTCGACAAGTGGGATCTCCAGGCGACGATCATCGGTGAAATCACCGACGACCGCCTCGCGCGCATCTTCGAGGGGCACGAGCAGGTCGCGCAATTGCCGGTGCAGATCCTGTCGGATCCGCCGCTCTATCGGGTGCACGGAAAGCCACCCGCCAGGCTCAAAGGCCTGCAAGAGATGGACCTCTCCAAGTTCGAGCAGCCAGAGGACTGGAACGACGTCCTCCTCAGGCTGCTTGCATCCCCGAACATTGCGAGCAAAGAGAGCGTCTTCCGTCAGTACGATCACCAGGTAATCGACAACACCGTGATCGCGCCAGGGGCAGACGCGGCGCTGCTGCGCATCAAGGGCACTTCGAAGGGCATCGCGCTCAAGGTGGATGGCAACGGCCGCTACGTCTTCCTCGACCCCTACCAGGGAGGCGCTATCGCCGTCGCTGAGGCCTGCCGCAACGTGGTCTGCGTGGGAACTGAGCCGATCGCGATCACCGACGGACTCAACTTCGGCAACCCGGAAAAGCCGGACGTCCAGTGGCAGTTGGAGCAGGCCATCACAGGCATGGCCGCGGCCTGCGAGGCTCTCAACGCCCCGGTGATCAGCGGCAACGTGAGCCTCTACAACGAGAGCCGCGGCGAAGCGATCTACCCGACGCCGATGGTCGGCGCGCTTGGGCTAACAGAACACATTGACCGCCGCTGTACGCCGGGGTTCAAGGACGCCGGCGACATCGTGCTGTTGTTCGGCGATACGTCCCAAGACATCTCGACGCTCGGCGCCAGCGAGTACCTCGAACTCATCCACGGCCAGGTGGCCGGCAGGCCGCGCATCGATCTCGACCTCGAGAAGCGCTTGCAAAGCCTCGTGCTGGAGGCCATCCGCGAGGGCAAACTCAAGTCGGCCCACGACTGCTCGGACGGCGGCCTCGCCGTTGCGTTGGCGGAGTCCTGCATCGCCGGCAAGATGGGCGCCGCGCTAACGCTGCCCTCGACAGGCCGCTCCGACGCCGCTCTGTTCGGCGAGGCGCAGTCGCGCATCATCGTGAGTGTCGACGGGCCGAACTTGCGCTGGCTGGAGCAGAAAGCGAAGGCGGCGAACGTCCCGCTCACCCGCCTCGGCTTCGCCGGCGGCCGTGAGTTGGCCATCGGCGACGCGGTCCGGCTCCCCATCGATGCGCTATCGAAGGCCTGGCGCGGCGGCCTCGCGGCCTAGATTCAGGGCGCGACCGGCTTGCTGCGCAGGTCCCGGCCTTCGTTCACTACCGATGCCAAGTTGCGCAGCGTTCGCGCCGAGAGGCGCAGCCGCACCGGTGCCCCGATCGCCGAGGCGATGTCAGCCTCGACGGTGAGCCAGCTATTCAGCCCCCGCGGGGTGACGAGCAACTCGCGGGCGCGCGCTGTCGAACAAGCCACTGTGGTAGCCAAGTGCAGGGCGTCGGGAACGTCTTTGTACACACCGGTCTCCGCGATTCGTCCGCACGCAATGGTACAGCAGGAGGCGAAATACCGGCGAGGGGCTTGGCCGCCGCTGCCTACTTCTTCCCCTTGACCGCCTGTTTGTTGAAGCGAGGAATCACGTGCTCGCCGAAGACGCGGATTGACTCTTTGACGCGTTCGTTCGAGGGCGCACCGGCCTGCATATGAATGATGAGTTGGTCGACGCCTACCTCTGCATAGCGCTTCACGATCCTCGAGCAGGACTCCGGGTCGCCGACCATGATGGTACCGGACTTGATCATAGCTTCGTAACCCCCGGCGCGGGCCTGCTCCTCTCCGGTCCACATGTCCTTGGTGTACTCATACGTGCGCGGCGGCTGCTGCCCCTTCGGCCAGCGGGAGACGCTAAAGCCCTTCATGTTGTACCAGAAGGCTGCCGCGCCGCCGGTCTTCTTCGTCTCGGCGTCATCTTCGCCACAGAGGCCACTCGTAAAACCCGCCAACTGGTTATTCACGAAGCCGCCGACTGGCTGGGCATTCTTGATCTCGTTCCGGTAGATCTTCACCTTATCGTCGAGAAACTCGGGGGCGATGCCCGAGGCGAAGAAAAGCACGCCTAGGCCGTTGCGTGCGGCGCGCTGGGCGCTGTCCGGCGAAGTGCCCGCGAGCCACAACGGAGGGTGGGGTTTCTGCACGCAGCGTGGAATCACCGTACGCGGCTTGGGCATGCGCACATACTTACCTTCAAACGTCACGTTCTCCTGTGTCAGAAGTTTTACCAGCAACTGCGTGCCCTCCAACCACATATCGCGCGATTCGTTCGCATCGATGTCGAAGCCCTCGAGTTCGGTAGGGGTGATCGAGCGGCCAGTCCCAAGTTCCACACGTCCATTGCTCAGAATGTCGAGCATGCCTATGCGCTCGGCGATGCGGGCAGGGTGGTTGTACTTCGGCGGCGTGAGCACGACGCCGTGGCCGAGATGGATCCGCGACGTGGCCTGCGACAGCGCTCCCAGCAGCACCTCAGGCGCGGAGCAGTGCGAGAACTCCTGGAGAAAGTGATGCTCTGTGAACCACACGTAGTCGAAGCCGGAGTCCTCTGCCAGCTTGACCTGCTCGATGACGTCGCGGATGATCTGCGCCTCTTTGTTGGCGGTCCAAGGCTTCGGCACGCAGATCTCATAGAACAGGCCGAATTTCACAGCAAGCCTCCAGGGATAAGTGAATCAAGGCAGGCGCATTACAACAGAGGGCATCGAGTGAGTCAACAACGCATCGCCGGAGTCAGCCGATCTTCCCCCAGGCGACAACGCGCTGTGGAGTGATCGCCAGCAGCGGCAGGTCTTCGAGCGCCATCGCTCGATACTGCGGATACTTGGCACGAAGGAGTCGCAGGGCGTCTGGGCGCTCGCGGCCCGCAGGCACAACGTCGGCACGACCGCGCACCATGAGCCACGCCAGCCGCGACCAGTCATCGCTATAGT
>JACQEE010000085.1 GCA_016200725.1 Chloroflexota bacterium | reverse complement strand
GATCTTCAGCCGCGAGCCTTCGGACCCGGCGTGCTGGTGCTTGTCCACGTAGGCTGACTTTCGTGTCATCGCCAGATACGAGTGGGTCCGGTCGAGATAGTGGCCGAGACCTGTCGACATGCAGCGCGTCTCGAGCGCCTGGAAGTGCGACAATTCGTCGCCGACGAGCCAGAGGAAGAAGTCGGCGTCGGCGCGCGAGCCCATCAGCGTGTAGGGGCGAATCGTCAACTTATCGGCGAACTCGCCCACCACCGCGGCGAACTCAGCCTTACCCGTCGCCTTATCCGCGCTACCAAGTCGCCGCCACCCGGGCTGGACCTTGTAGACGGCGTAGCGCACGAACTGGCGGCCGTTGTTTCCGGGCATGATCGCCTCCTGCGTACCCGAGCCATCGTAGCAAGATGCCATCACCGGCCAGAGCATGGAGGAGATGGGCGAGGCACTCGAGCGGGCGCACCAAGACTCGAAGGTGAAGGTGATCATCATCACCGGCGCCGGGCGCGGCTTCTGTTCCGGTGGCGACCGCAAGATGGCCGCCGACCGCTTCGGCAAGAACCCCGAGCTCGTCCGCCGCCCGCACTCCCACCGGCCTTTCTACAAGGCGCAGCACCTTTTCTCTATCCTCGACCGACCCGTCATCGCAGCCGTCAACGGCCCGGCGATCGGTGGCGGCATGGACATCGCGCTGTGGGCCGACATCCGCATCGCCTCCGAGCGCGCCACCTTCGGCGAGTTCTACATCAACCGCGGCCTCGTGCCCGACCTGGGCGGCCTCTACCTGCTGCCCCGAGTCGTCGGCTACCCGAAGGCCGCCGAGTTGCTGCTCACTGGCGACGTTATCGACGCGAAGACGTCATTGCAAATCGGGCTGGTCAACCGGAATTTGCCAAGCACGGGCGTGAGTGCTGGGACTTTGCTAACATGCCAGCGACGGAGCGCGCTGCACTGATTGAGAAAGGAAGCAACTAGATGGCAGACAAGCCTACCCCGAAGGAACCGGTGAAAAATCCGCCGCCGGACTCCGACGGCATAGTCATCATGAAAGGCCGCAAACCTAAGCCTTAGCTGCCACGGAAGCGATGAATGCAGCTGTGGCGCCGACGTGGAAGACTAGCGCGAAATAAGCAAATCTGAGGGCCTCAGCTTTTTCCGTAAGCGTGCATTCGTTCTCCTTCACTGCACGCCCTAGTTGTCGTGCCGTCCAGGTTACGATCGTCTCATCGTCATATTGAGCATCCTTCGCGTGCTGCTCAAGGTCCCCAATTTTGGGTTGTTGCTTCCATCCCCGGAGCCACAACTCCTGCAGGACGAAGAACGCAACGCTGGCGAAGGTGGCGAGCATAAGGAAAAACAAAGCGGTCGAGAGCGTCAGCCACCGGCCAACAGTAAAAGATGTGAGGCCTACCAGTATGGCCGCGAAGCCGAGCACGCTGGATGCCATGGTATCGAAGTGCTGCCGTCGCGTGTCTTGTTCGTCAACCTGCGCTTTCGCGGCGTCGTAAAATACCTCACCCTTTGTCATGGCGGGCTTCTCCTCTTAATTCGGGCCTGCGAAGGTGTCGAAATATATATGAGCCGACACCAGTTTAGGCCGTGAATGCTTGGTGGCATCTGGAGCGCACGTTCGCAGAAGCTACTCCCCCATCACCTGCACGACGAGGTCGCGCTTGCGTGGGCGGGAGTCGAAGTCGACGAGGACGACGCGCTGCCAGGTGCCGAGCATCGGCTTGCCATCAGCGACGGGTATCACCACCGATGGCCCCATGAGCACCGCGCGCGTGTGGGAATGGCCATTGTCGTCGTTGTTGCGAACATTGTGCTGGTAGACGATGCCCTGGGGAATCAGCCGCTCCATCGCCGCGTTCATGTCCTCCACCAGCCCCGGCTCGTGCTCCATGATGCACACGCCGGCCGTTGTCCCCGTCACGAACAAGGTCACGATGCCTGCCTTCACCTTCGAGGCAGCGACGTATCGGGCGACCTCGTCGTTGATGAGGATGACCTGCCCACCGCCTCGCGTACTCAGGCTAAACCGCTGGGTGACAATCACAGGGCGCTCCTTGTTCACCGTCTCGCCACGATTCTAGGGCCGCGCTCAGCCAACTACTAGGCTGCTCACAGATTCACCGGCCCCTCTTGGCAATGCATTATGTTTGAGTTAGAATTAGATTTAGTTTGAGAATAGTCTAAGAATCTCTGCTGACCGAGAGGTTGACGATGCGTCGTCTCCTGGCCGCAACTGCTGGACTAGCCCTTATAGGTGCCGCTTGTAGCAGCGCATCCGCACTCTCGACCAACTCCGTCGTCGACGTCTACGAAGTTACATTCCAGGGCAGCGCCACCGCAGCGGGCCAACTGGTACTCTCCTCCCCGAACAAAATCACGCTCCCTGTTCCCGTGGGCACGCGGGCTACGGACCTCTCGCTCCAGCTCCGTGATCAATTGACAAAGCGCAAAGCCGCGGTAATTTGCACTATCGATCGGGGCGAGCAGGGCTTCGCCATCCTCGTCGAAGGCCGCGTGGACGTAAACACCAAGTCTACGAACCTCGGCGGTATGGGCGGTTCCTCGGCGCACGTGATCCAACGCCGCGAGGTCGTCGAGAGCACGGTTCGCGAGTTCCTGCGCAACACTCGCGAGAACAACGCCGACGGGGTGAAGCAAGTGACGAACGAGACCTTCTACCCGCAGGCCGCCAATGATCTCGGCAAGGGCCTCAACACCGTCAGCATGGGCCGCGCGACCGTCGACTGCCGGACAGCCTCCGTCGTCGCCGAAATCGTCGGCCCCGGTGGCGAGCACCTGCAGAACGAGTACCAACTGGCGACGACGAACGGCCTCACCTGGAAGGTTACCGGGGTGAACACGTTAGCACGCTGGCAGTTGAAGCCGTAGCACGCGATCCTACGCCGTCATTCCCCCATCGAGCCACACCGTCTGCCCCGTCAGGTAGGCGCCCGCAGGCGATGCCATGTAGACGGCGAGCAGCGCCACCTCGCGTTCGGTCGCCGGACGGCGCAGCGGGATCTCAGACAGGGTGCGCTGACGCAGCCGTTCGTCTGCCATCGCCTCGGCAATCATCTCGGTGTGCACATAGCCCGCGCCGATCGCGTTGACGGTGACCCCGTAGCGAGCCCACTCGACGGCCGCAGACGCTGTCAGTCGCGACAGCCCAGCCTTCGAGACGTCGTAGGAAACGCGATAGCGCCCCGCTTTCATCGCTGCAACGGACGAGATGTTGATCACGCGGCCCTGCTTGCGTTCGATCATGTGCGGTGCGACTGCTCGCATGCAGAGGAAGGCGGCCTTGAGGTTCGTGTCCATGACCTCTGCCCACTCGCCGTCCGATGTAGGTGCGAAGAAGTTGCCCAACTTGTCCGCGCCGGGCGGGTTGAAACCAGGCAGCGGCACTATGGGCTTCACAGTCATCATTCCGGCGTTGTTCACCAGGATATCCACCTTGCCGAAGGCCGCCAGGGCCGCCTCCACCAGCTTCCGG
>JACQEE010000083.1 GCA_016200725.1 Chloroflexota bacterium | reverse complement strand
GAGGGTCGCGGCCACTGCTAACCAACGTCTCTTAGGGCTCCACATCATCAGTCCTCCTGTTGGATAGACCTATCCTGCAACGAAGTGTACGTACGACGGGTCGATATGGCTTTCTCGGCGAGACTTTCTCGGCGAGAGATGTCCCAACGCGCGCGGTGAGCGGCGTTGTTAGCGCGGAAAGGTAAAGCATCTGTTGCGGGATGTCAAGGACTTTCCACTATCAACGACGCCAGCATGACGAAAGGCGCAGCGGATTTGGGAAAGGGTGTAGGGGTTTCGTAACCTTCACGCGATGAACTTTTGGACAGCTTCGAAGTATTGGCGGGCGCCGGCCCAGAGCAAGTCGTTATGGCCCGCGCCTGGGACAATCTCCAGGTGTTTATCGGCGGAGCCAATGGCGTCATGGAGTTCGATGGCGGACTCGACGGGTACAACTTCGTCGTCAGCGCCGTGGATGGCGAGGAAGGGCAGACGCACGGAGCGGATCTTCGCGTCGTGCAGGCGCACCACCTCTTCGATCTTCGCTGGGTCGGCGTCCAGATGGAAGCGCTGGCCCATGCGTCGAATGGCGGAAGTGCCGCTCTCGGTGATGAGCCCGGCGAGTTCTCCCTGGTGGCGCGCGGCTACCTCGAGGGCAGAGTGCGCGCCGAGCGAGCGGCCTTTGACGTATCGCTTGCCTGAATACCCCTGCTTGGCGAGCGTGTCGCGGAAGTAGAGGTAGGCGGCGGAGGCATCGGTCATCATCGTCGAGAACGAGGGAGCGCCGCCACTGCGGCCATAGCCGCGAAAGTCGACGACGAGGAGGCTCGCGCCAGCCTCGTGGTAGTAGGGCGCGATCTGGTCGTACTCGCAGGCCACCTCACCGTTGCCGTGGAAGTAGAGGATCGCGGGCGCGCGCTTGTCGTCGAGCGGGAAGAAGCGCGCCGATAACGAAACTCCTAAGGTAGACGAGGGTACGAGGTGGTCGACAGCGCCTGGCGAGGGCGGCGACCAGACGTGCTGTGGGTAGAACATCATCATGGAAATCTCGGGCGCGTCGAAGACGGTGTAGTCGATTTCCGTATTCATAGCGTAGTTACCTAACTACCCTTCGACAGGCTCAGGGCGAACGGGTTATCCATTGAATGACCAGCGAGTGGCGGACTTGGGAAAGTCCTTTTCGCGCCAGGCGAGAGCCGTCGTGTGGCGGAGGCGGTAGACCTTGCCGTTCGGGTTGTTCGGGTCTGGGCGGAAGCCGTACTTCGGCTCGTAGGCGGCGACGAAGCGGTCGAGCGCTGCGCTGTCGGTGACCTCCTCGACGTGGCCTTCGAGGACGACTACATCGTCGCCGCTTTCGAGATGGACGACGGCGCGCGAGTTGTCGTGGAGGTTGCGACCCTTGCGCGAGGCGGGGTCGGTCGAGAAGTAGAGCATTTCCTCTCCGGCCTGCCCTTCGACAGGCTCAGGGCGAACAGGGTGGGCTGCGAGCCAGAGACCCCAGACGGGCATGGCGTGCGGACGGCTGTCGCGGCTGGCCGTGGCAACCCAGTAGTTGCGTGCCTTGGCTAGGCGATCGCGCACTTCGCTCCAGGGGAGCATCTCGGGTGTGGCGCCACGCTCGATGCCGTAGCCGGACGGCGTGAGGGGACGGCTGGCCTCAGGTTCGCGCTGCTGTCGCCTCGGCATGGCTAGCGTGGCAGGCCAAGGCCGCGGGTTGCGATGATGTTGCGGTTGATCTCGGAGGTGCCGGCGGCGATGGTGGAGCGGATGCAGAGCATGCGGTCCTCTGGGATTTCGCCGTGGGCGACGACGTGCTTGCTGCCAGGGAGCAGGTTGCCGTAGAGGCCGGTCGCGGCGAGAGCAACGTCGCAGGTGCGCGCCTGGAGTTCGGTGGCGAAGACCTTGGCGACGGAAGCCTCCATATTGGGAGTGAGGCCTCGCGTTTGCATGGAGGCAACGCGGTAGGCGAGCATGCGCGCCACCTCAAGGGAGCAGCGCATATCGGCGAGGCGATGCAGGATCAGTTTGTCGCGGCGCAGACCGGACAGGTCGCGGCGCTCGCGGAGGACGCGGACAGCGAGGTCGAAGTGGCGTCGCGCAGCGGCGACGTCGCGGATGCCAGAGCGCTCATTGTCGAGCGTAGTGGTCGCCGCGTACCAGCCACGGTTCAGTTCGCCAAGCATGTGCTGCTTGGGCACGCGGACGTTGTCGAAGAAGACCTCGTTGAAGTGATGGTGGCCGAGCAGATTGACGAGCGGACGGATGCTGATGCCGGGCGACTTCATATCCATTACGAAGTAAGAGATGCCACGATGCTTCGGCGCGTCGGGGTCGGTGCGCGTGAGGATGTGGATCCAGTTGGCGCGGTGGCCGCTGGAGGTCCAAATCTTCTGGCCGGTGACGAGGAAATCGTCGCCGTCGGCGACGGCGCGGGTCTGGACGTTGGCGAGGTCGGAGCCGGCGTTGGGCTCGGAGAAGCCCTGGCACCAGAGGATGGACTGGTCGGCGGTGCCGGCGAGGAACTTCTTCTTGAGGTACTCGGAGCCGTGGACGATGATGGCGGGGCAGACCTGGTAGGCCTGGGAGTCGAGCGGGGCGTTCCGGTAGACCATCTCCTCGGCGAAGATCATCTGGTGGATGATGGGCGCGCCGAGGCCGCCGTACTCCTTGGGCCAGCCG
>JACQEE010000037.1 GCA_016200725.1 Chloroflexota bacterium | reverse complement strand
GCCAATGGTCGGGTGCCTCCTGCCCCGCGCTCGGCCCTGTGGCAGTCATGCCTCGCGTGATGTGCTCGAGCACCATCGCCTTGTCCGGGCTCATCTCCGTGATCGGCCACATCCCGTTCGCCGCGATGAGCGTCACCGTGCTCTCTTCACGGCGATAGCCGCGCTCGACGTGGAAAGGCTCGTACGGCGACTCCTCTTCGTTCTCGCCGATGCAGCACGAGGTGAATTTCCCCGGCCACCCAAGCGGCGCCTTGTCCACCTCGCCCGGCGTGGCCCCCCCGACGTTGAGCATGACCAGTCGCAGCGCCCGCCCGATCGTTGCGTTCCCCTTGAAGCCTGGACCGAAACATCCCGCGCCGTAGTGGATGCCGAGTTTCTGCCGGACGGGGCCGTTGAACACGATCATCGGCCCGACTGGATTCGTGGTCGTCTGGATGCCGTGCGCGTTGAACGCCTTGTCAACGAGCGCCTCGACCGCCGCGACCACTGCGGGCATGTATGCCGGCTCGCACCCGGCCATCACCGCGTTGACCGCGATCTTCCCTGCACGCGCGCGGTCATTTCGCATCAGTCTTTCTTCCCCTCTCCATCTCTGATGGAGAGGGTGCCCTGATTCCCATCGGGGCGGGTGAGGCCGCCTTGGGTCGAAGCGCGGAGAGGATGTCCTGCACGCGGTCGCGCACGTCTGCACGTATCTCTGCCTCTGGCAGTTGGTCGTAGAGTTTCGGCAGCACGATCACCGGCAACTCCGGCATCCGCTTACCCTTCGCCGTCGCCTGGCTCAAACCGCGGAAGGCCTCGGTGACGAGACTGATCGTCGGCACGCCCAGTTCCTCGAGAGTTGCCGAGGCGTGGATACACCACGCCGTGCACGACCCTCAGTTGCCCAATCCGGAGACCACCGCATCGACGTGATGTGCATCGAGCGCCACATATCGTTGTCGTGAAAGGCCACGCGCTTCCCCGATAAGGTCCGCAGCCGTGGCGCCAGGCGAGACGATGGGCCCGTCGGTTCGCCGTGCGGTAAGAGAATCGTGATGTAATCAGGCATATCGCAAGTATGCCCCAACTAGCGCTGCCTCGCCACTTTTCCCGATGCCCCGAAAAAGAGAGCGGCGGCCGAGCCTTTGTAGTGTGACGATTCTCGTCGGGTGTTCGCTGAAGCGCTGCCGTTGATTCTTCTCGGGAGGAACTGGCCTCGACTGTACTGCGCCAGTGGGCATTGGCGATGTCTATTCCAACGGTAATCATCGTGCTTGCAGCAACTAAATAGGGGGCTTGCATCGCTCTTTATAATGTCGCCAAACGTGGTTCCCTGACCGAGTGCAGGGCGTTCCGCCGGTGGTACAGGCTGATGCCGGGACACATGCGGCGCTTGCGGAAGGATGGGGGAATCTTAGGAAGAAGGAGTACCGCATGAACATCTATGTGGGGAACCTTCCATACGAGACGACGGACGAGGACTTGGCCGCCACCTTTGCCTCCTATGGGCAAGTAACGTCCGCTCGCGTCATCATCGACCGGTTCTCTGGGCGATCGCGAGGCTTCGGCTTCGTCGAGATGGCCTCCGACAGCGAGGCCAAGGCGGCGATCCTGGCGCTCAACGGCAAGGACATGAAAGGGCGCGCACTCACCGTCAACGAGGCGCAGCCCCGTGCTGCCGGCGGCGGTGGCCCGCGCGGCCCGCGACCGCCTCAGCCGGATCGCCAGCAAGATCGCCGCTGGTAGGCCGACCGCTCCGGTCACCTGCGTCCCTCGCGGCGCGCCACCTCGCTTTCTCGTCATCCTGAGTCTTCGAAGGATCTGGGGTGGGGTCTTTCCCCCTGCCCTGTGCCAGCCGCCTTGCGCCGCGCCGCCGATTGAGGCAACATAGTTGCGCCGACGTTGAGCGGCACTGGTCGCAGCGAAGGAGCACGCATGAAATCGAAGTGGCTGGCCGCCCTGCTTTCCGGACTTCTCCTCTTGGCATTCGTCGCTGGCACCTCTGCAGCCTTTGCGCAGTCGACCGAGGGTGGCGCGGAGGCCACTCCCCCTGCGAAGAGTCTCATCTCCGGCAAGAAGATCGGTCTCACTGCCACCGCCATCGCCCTTGCCGCCATCGCCGTCGGCGGCATCGGCTGGGCTGTCTTCGCCAAGCGTGGGCCTGCTCGCGAGTAGCCTGCTGGCGCGCGGGCGTACAATAGACGTATCGCACGCAGGAGTTGAGTCATGTTTGGAGACATCGGACTGCCGGAAATCCTCATCATCCTCTTCATCGTGCTCCTAATCTTCGGGGCCAACAAACTCCCGCAACTCGGGCGCTCCCTCGGCTCGAGCATCGGTGAGTTCAAGAAGGGCCTCGCGGGCAGCCACGAGACTGCGGCGGCTCCTCCTGCTCCCGTCCGCGAGGAGCCCGTCTCCACGAACGGCCACAGCCCCTCGCATTAGCCTCTTCGTCGTCCTTGGCCCGTCGTCGGGCCGAGGACATGGGGTGGGGTTTCCTCCCTTGGTGGCTCTTGCTGACCGCCTCCTAATTGACGACCTCTCACTGCCAACTTATCCTGCTCCCTGACCTCGTGCAGGAGCGGCCAGTGAAGTTCTCCACCTTCCACCTCTTCCCACGACCCGCCGACTGGTCTGTCCAGCAGGTCTACGATTACGAACTCCAGGTTATTCAGACCGCCGACGAACTCGGCTTCGACTGCGCCTGGATCGCCGAGCACCACTTCCGCGACTATGGCGTCGTTGCCAACACGATGCTGCTGCTCTCGAACCTCGCGGCGAAGACGAAGCGCATCCGCCTCGGCAACGCAGTCGTCGTTATGCCCGTCCTGCATCCTCTCCGAGTCGCGGAGGGCGCCGC
>JACQEE010000069.1 GCA_016200725.1 Chloroflexota bacterium | reverse complement strand
GGGAAGCCACATGGCATAGCCGCCGGGAAACTTGCCGCTCGCGTCCGGCAACTGAGCGCGGGGGTTGGAGGGGCAGCGGTAGACGCCATCGTTCTTCACGTACGGCTCGATGGAGTCTTTCCAGGAGCGCACGCGCTTCGTCACCGGTTCCGGATCGATGTAGCGCAGCGCGATCGTCTCGTCATAATCCTGCGCGTACATCATCATCGCGGTGCCGATCTGCTTCATGTTCGACAGACAGGACGCCTGCCGCGCCTTGTCGCGCGCCCGCGCGAAGACGGGGAACAGGATCGCCGCGAGGATGGCAATGATGGCAATCACCACGAGCAATTCGATAAGCGTGAATCCCTTACGACGCATCTTCCCTTTCTTTCTGTCGTTGACCGGTTGTTCTAAGCCATTATACATCACTTCCGGTAGGGCAGCCCATCGGGGAGCGGCTGATCGACCGGCAGCGGGTTCTGCGGGTTGCAGAAGTTCCAGCCCCAAGGGCCTTTCCACGGGTATGGGGTCATGTTGCCGAGCTGCCAGTCGACAAAGATCGTGAACTTCGCGTGGCCGTCGGCGAAGCAGATGTTCCAACGCGGCACGTTCTCGCCCCGGGTGTGCATGTCGGACCAGTTGTCCTGGACGAGCTGGAGGTTGGCGGGCGCGGCCACCGATGCCTGCGGAAGGGGCTCATTGCTCGCCTTGCAGTTGACGTTGCCGAGGCCGAGGCCGCCGTTCCACATGTAGCTCAAGCGGGTGAACTGCGGGTCCCAGTTGTTCACGAAGCGCGTGCCGCTGCTGTCGTTGGGATCGAGGAAGATCGCCTCGCTCTTGATATACGGGCGGAGCTGCTCGGCGATGGAGGGGCGGAAGTTCTTCGCGCGATCATAGAAGAGCAAGAACTGGCCGTTGGGGCCGTCGATGTTCCCACTGTAGACGAGCGCGTTCTTGGGCGTCTTGTCATACATCACGGCGTAGCTGCCGTTCGCCGCGGGGCCGGGCACCGCGAGCGTCAGGCCGCTGGGATAGACCTCGTCATAGTCCTGCGAGTACATCTGGAAGGCCAGGCCGATCTGCTTCAGGTTGGAGAGACAGGTCGCCTGACGGGCCTTCTCGCGCGCGCGGGCGAAGACGGGGAAGAGGATGGCAGCCAGAATGGCAATAATGGCGATCACGACGAGGAGTTCGATGAGCGTGAAGCCGGATCGGCGACGTGAGTAAAACCGCATGCAAAACCTCCAACCGCGCATCCCGATTCGGGCGCGTAAGACGGCGACGGGGCAACCCCCGACGCGGGCGCCACGGGCCAGATCCCGTAGCAACAGGGCTTATAGAAAGGTGTTCGACAGCGAGCGAACGATTCCTGCGCCACCACGTTTTACCACGCTTTCCGAGCCGTTTCAAGTCGCCCCGTCCTACCATTACGGCTTGCTGCCTGCGACTGCCCCGGCGTGGACCGCCCGCTGCAAGGCCTCACTCGGAGACTCTTCTGAGCCGGTTTCCATCGTCCCGACCTCTACGACCTCTCCGATGGCGATCGTGGTAGGGCCTTCTTTGAGTTCGAACATCCGTCCCGGTTGAAGCAAGTCAACCGCCCTCTCCTCGACAATCGGCGCAATCGCTCCCAGCACCGTGTCTCCGGCATAGACCGTTCCCTCAAGCGCCACCGCAAGGGTCCACCAACTCTCAGGGTCATCATCGTGAAACTGCGCTGGTTTCAGAAGAAAGCCTGCGATCGGTTGTCCGATGCCCCCCTGTTCTGTCGGAAGCCACTGCAGCCTGGCGAGGGCGTATCTCCTCGTCATCTCCTTATCTCCGGCGAAGGTATCATCCGACGTCCCCATTCCGTAGCATCCTCCAGGGTCACGGCGAACCATTTGCCTCCCAGCGAGGTACCACCTGGTCGCAAGGTATTCGACGCGGCGATATCCGCCGCTTCGTTCGGACCAACGGCGCGGTAAAGGATTCGCGGGGTGCGAGTCGTTCGCCTCGACACTCGAACCACTACTCCCGGAGGCAACAAGGCATCCGATCGTGCTGCGGGCGCCGGGTTTCATCGAGCGCTTTGGGGAGCTACTACTCGACATTCGGCGTTCGCCGAGGCGATTTCCGGCAGGGGATCATCGAAGTCATCGGGCACGGTAAATTCCCCGGCGCAGAGGCCGAAAGGACGCGGCGCCGCGCTGCCGGTGGCGATCGGTTTGACTTCGGCTACCGGCGTGTCAGCGCGTGTGATGACGAGCGTTTCACCCGCCTCGACCCGGCGAAGGTACTGCAGCAGGTCGCGCTGCATTTCCTCGATGCTGATGACCGTCATGATGCAATTATACCCTGGTTCGACCGCCACCGCCCGGGACGCCTACGTGTTCCGGGCGTCCTCATAGACGACCTCACCCTCGACGATTGTCGCCACGACGGAGAAGTCGGGGCGGAGGAGGGCGAGATCGGCGTCCTTGCCGCGCTCGATCGAGCCCTTGCGGCCGGCGCAGCCGGCGACGGCGGCGGGGATGAGGGTCGCCATCTTCACGGCGTCGGCCAACGCGCAGCCGGAGAAGGCGATCGCGTTGGCGACGGCGCGGTTCATGGTCAGCATGCTGCCGGCGAGGGTGCCGTCGGCGAGGGTGCAGAGGTCGCCCTTCACGAAGACGGCGTGGGAGCCGAGGGTGTAGGTGCCGTCGGGGCAGCCAGCGGCGGAGAAGGCGTCGGTGATGAGGGCGATACCGTCCGGGCCCTTGGCGCGGATTGCCAGGCGCACCGTCTGGGGCGCGAGGTGAACGCCGTCGGCGATCACCTCCGCGAGGAGTTCGGGCTCGTTGA
>JACQEE010000070.1 GCA_016200725.1 Chloroflexota bacterium | reverse complement strand
CCCGTTCGCCCTGAGCCTGTCGAAGGGTGAACGGGACTCGTTCGGCGGACCGCCCCCTCGCGCACCCAGCGCTGCCATGTCTCGCGCACGATGCCTTCGTTCGGATGCGCGCGGTCGATGAACCATTGGTTGGAGTTGGCATCTCGAGGGCCAAACAGGAGCACGCAGTCCGCAGGTTCGCCATCGCGACCGGCGCGACCCGCCTGCTGGTAGTAGGCCTCGACGCTCCCCGGCATGTTGAAGTGCACGACGAAGCGAACGTCCGGCTTGTTGATCCCCATCCCGAAGGCGATGGTTGCCACGATGAGCGGCGTCTCGTCGAGCAGGAAGGCTTTCTGCGCCCGCTCGCGCTCCTCTCGCGGCAACCCGGCGTGGTAGGCGACCGCCGGCAGCCCCGCGCCGGTGAGTTTCGCCGCGACATCTTCGACGCCCCGCGTGGGTCGGCCGTCGCCGTCATCGCCAGCGTCCGCGGCGAGCCGAGGCGCTTGCGTACGGAGCCAAGCATGAGGTAGTCAGGCCGGAAGTCGTGGCCCCACTCCGATACGCAGTGCGCCTCGTCGATGGCCAGCAGGTTCAGCCCGGCGCGGCGCAGCCCGTCGACAAACTTGTCGTTGGCGAGCCGCTCCGGCGCGACGTACAGCAGTTGCAGCCTGCCCTGCACGAAGTCCACGTAGCGCCGGTTCTGCTCGATAGGGTCGAGGTTGGAATGGATCGCCGCGGCCTTCACCCCCGAGGCGCTCAGCGACTGCACCTGGTCCTGCATCAGCGCGATAAGCGGCGACACGACGAGCACGCGCCCAGCCGCGAGCGCCGGCAGCACATAGCACAGGCTCTTCCCGCTCCCCGTCGGCATGACGGCGAGCACGTCGTACTGCGGCAGATGTCGCAGCACCTCCGCCTGGCCACTCCGAAACTCCCAGAACCCGAACCGCTCGCGCATCAGCCGCTGATACCTCTCCAACGTTGAAGAGCGTGACACACCCGCTGCGGCCGCGCCCCCTGTTGTCATGCCGGAGCGTCCCCGCTCCAGCATCTGCGTCCCCGCGCTCTCTCCAATCCCATCCCTTTCGGTGCGATACGGCGCAGGCCCTTCCCTGGCCTGATCGTAGACCTTGGCATCCGCGCGCTCCATAACAGCCATCGTCATCGTTGACCTCCATACGTCCCGCCACCTTGTAGGGGCGACCGGCGGTCGCCCCCTCTTCCCTCGCCCGTCCGCGGGCGAGGGTTAGGGTGAGGGTCCGGGGCAGCAACGCCGCGAAGCCTATGTCGCCGCCACTCGCATGGGCAATAGACGGATGGCACACTGTCTCAGTCGAGAGGCAGTGCGCTATACTCCCCGCGCAATCGACAGGAGGCAGTCATGAGCGATACCAACGCCCGGCTAGCGAAACTCGAGCAGCGGGTGCAGGCGCTCGAGGACGAAATCGAGATCCATCGCACCATCACCACCTACGGCCTCGCCGTCGACGTTGGCGACGCCGACCGCACGGCTTGGGTCTACACCGAAGACACGATGTTCGACGTAGACGGCAAGGCCGACATGGCGGGCCGCAAAGGAGTCCGCGCGATGGTTCGTGGCAATGGACACCAATCGCTGCTGCCTGACTGCGCGCACACGATCGGCCCCGCGGTCGTGAAGTTGATGGGCAAGGACAAGGCCGTCGCCACGAGTTACTCGCGAATCTACCACCGTGAGGGCGAGGCCTTCCGCCTCTTCCGCCTCTCCTACAACCGCTTCACCATGGAGAAGCGCGACGGTCGCTGGCAGATCAAGCACCGCAAGACCACGAAGCTAGGCGACCCCACGGCGCACGACATCTTCAAACAGAGCATCAAGGAGTTGATTCCCAACCCGCCGAAGGGGTAACGGTTCTCTCAAGTCGTGCCCTATGCAGCAGGGGTGGGCGTGAGCGCCTTCTCGGTATCGAGGCCGAAGAAGGCCGCGGCATTTTCCACGAGCACCTGCCGCTTCTCGCGCTCTGGCACACTGGCGAAGATTTCTCCGATCACGCGGCGGGAATGGGGCCAGTCGCCTGCGGAGTGAGGAAAGTCGCTGCCCCAGATCAAGTTCTCGACGCCGATGATATCCCGCAACTTGAGCGCGAGCGGGTCGCGCACGATGCCGAAGATGACGTGGTCCCGGATGTACTGGCTCGGCTTCTTCTTCAGGTTGATGCCGGCCCAGTGATGATGCCGCAAGTACTTATCGTCCATAGTCTGCATCACCCAGGGCACCCATGCGGCGAACGACTCGGCGAAATAGACCCGTAGGTTTGGGAAACGATCGAAGACGCCTTCGGTCATCATCTGGCACAGCGTGTAACTGGGGTTGATGCAGCGGGCCGCCATATGCGAGTTCAAGGTCGCGCCGAATCGTTCGGCCCCAAGAGCCTTGGCCCGGTCGAACTTGGCGCCGCCGCCAAAGTTGCCGTGGGGAGCTACGCGCATCTCGCTCTCAAGAGCGGTTGCCCAGAACCGGTCATCCTCGGATGTGGGGTTCGGTTTGCCGCTCGGCCACATGCGGAGGTTCATGGCGCGGAGACCAGTCCGTTTGCACCGGCGCAGTTCAGCAACGGCGTCCTCGATGCCAGTCTCCGGCGTGATCCCCACACCGATGAGCCGGTCGGGAGCGACCGCGCAGTACTCCTCCGCAAGAAAGGAGTTGTACGCCTGCACGATTGCGAGATAGGCCTGGCGCTCCTTGATGCCGCGGTAGAAGTCGGGACCGGCCAGCGCGGGATAGAGCACCTCGCAGTCGACGCCGTCTGTGTCCTGCTCCGCGAGCCGCTGGGCGGCGCTGCCGGTGCCTGGGGTCGCTGTACCATCGGGCCGGCGATAGGCCACGCCTACTGGAGAGAAGGCGTCGTAGGCCTTGCCGCCGCAGAGGTTGAGCCCATTCGTCAAAGGGTCCTTGCCCTCGATGACCCATGCATCGCCGCCGTCGGCCATGCGGATGAGGCGCGGCGCGCGGTCGCGGTATTGTGACGGAACGCGGTGCTGCCACATATCTGGGGGCCATTCGAGATGCCCGTCGCCGCTGACGACCTGATACGTGCGGGCCATGTGTTGCTCCTGCGCGAGACCTGCCTGTGAGAGTATGCACCGGCACGGCAGGTGTCAATTCGACAGTGAGTTCAATTCGAAGTCCGCTACAGCGCGCCCTCGTATAATACCGTCGCCGGGCCTACCGGATATGGCGGAAAGGCGGCTAAGCATGGACTGGCGATTTGCTGCAGAAGAAGAAGCGTTCCGGAATGAAGTACGCGCATTTCTGAAAGGAGCCTTGCCCCCCGATTGGCAGGGCTTCGCCGACAGCGACGAGTACAACCCAGAGGGCCTCGCCTGGACCAGAGAGATGACGCGGAAACTCGTCGCCAACGGATGGCTGACGATGGCTTGGCCCAAGAAGTACGGGGGTCAGGAACGGTCGGTCATGCAGCAGATCGTGTTCAAGGAGGAGATGTCGTACAACCATATCCCGATCACGGCGCTGGGGAGCGCGGGGACGTCATGGGTCGGACCGGCGCTCATGGTGTCGGGTACCGAGGAGCAGAAGGCCTACCATCTCCCCAGGATCGCCAAGGCCCAGTCATACTGGTGCACAGGCTACAGCGAACCGAATACGGGCTCGGATCTTGCCTCGCTGGAGACGAAGGCCGCGCGCGACGGCGACGACTATGTGGTGAATGGCACCAAGATATGGACGAGCTCGGCACACCTGTCCGACTGGTGCTGGTGCGCCGTCCGCACCGATCCTGAGGCCCCCAAGCACAAAGGCATCACGATGTTGCTCGTCGACATGAAGTCGCCCGGAGTCAGCGTCCAGCCGATCCCGGAGATCAGCGGCCATCATGTCTTTAACCAGGTGTTCTTCAACAACGTCCGTGTGCCGATAAAGAACCGCGTGGGGGAGGAGAACCGCGGCTGGTACGTGTTGGCGATGGCGCTGGACTTCGAGCGCTCGGGCATATTCGGCGCGGCCCAGAGCCTGCGCAAGATGCGCGACCTGGAACTGTTCCTGCAGGACACGCAGTGGCGCAGCGTACTGGAAGGACGGCAGCAGATCGTACGGAACCAGTTTGCGGAGTTGGCAATCGAGGCACGGATCGGGCGGAACCTTGCCTACCGCATCGGGTGGATGCAGAGCAAGGGAATGCTCCCGAACGCGGAGACGTCTATCGCCAAGATCATGCTGTCGGAGACATCCAAGCGCATCGCCGACTTCGGCATCTCGATCATGGGGCCGTACGGACAGTTAGAGCCGGGCTCGAAGTGGGCGCCGCTCAAGGGACGTCTGGAGCGGTTCTACCTGACCGCACGTGCAACAACGATCGGCGCGGGAACATCCGAGGTGCAGC
>JACQEE010000067.1 GCA_016200725.1 Chloroflexota bacterium | reverse complement strand
CGCCCCCCGGCACCGGCGTGATCCACGAGGCCTTCTTCGCTACCTGCTCGTAGTCCACATCCCCGACGAGCCTGCTGCCCGACTTTGCCGTCGGGTCGGCGATGCGGTTCGTCCCCACGTCGATGACCACCGCGCCATCGCGCACCATGTCCGCTGTGACCCACCGCGCCTTGCCTGTCGCGACCACGAGGATGTCCGCCCGCCGCGTGTGCTCGCCGATGTCGCGAGTCCCCGTGTGGCAGACGGTCACGGTGGCGTTTGCCCCAGGCGCCTTGCGCATGAGCAGAAGCGCTAGCGGCCGGCCCACGAGGTTGCTTCGCCCGCAGATCACGACGTGCTTGCCTTCCGGCGAGTTGCCTGTCCGCACCAGTAACTCCTGCACCCCCTGCGGCGTCGCCGGCACAAACGACGGCTCTCCAGATGCGAGCAGACCCTGGCTCACCGGGTGCAGGCCGTCCACGTCCTTCGCCGGATCCATCGCGTTGATGACATTCGACTCGTTCACCTGCGATGGCAGCGGCAGTTGCACGAGGATGCCGTGGAAGCGGCGATCGGCGTTGAGCGCCTTGACTCGCTCGAACACAGCGCGCTCCGTCGAGTCAGTCGGCATCAGGTAGGTCTCGGTGAACACGCCTGCCGCGGCGCACTGGCGCGTCTTGTTGCGCACATACACCTGCGACGCTGGGTCGTCGCCGACGAGCACCGCCGCCAGTCCTGGTGTGATGCCGCTCGACGCCTTCAACTTCGCCACCCGCTGCGTCATCTCCACGATGACCTCTTCGGCGATCCGCTTGCCATCGATGATCTGTGCGGTCAAGACCCTGCCTCTTAGGACGGGTGCCGCGCCATTATACCTGTCGTCGACCGCTTCAACCCTTGACCCTCGCCACGTCACCCTCTACGCTCTCCGGGCCATGACCGCGCTCCTTCAGGGACTTCGCGTCCTCGACCTCACCCAGTTCATCGCTGGCCCCTATGCCACGAAGGTGCTCGCCGACTACGGCGCGGAGGTCATCAAGATCGAGCGCCCTGGTCGTGGCGACGTCGCCCGCCATCTCGGCCCCTTCCGCCACGACGAACCTGGTGTCGATCGCAGCGCCCTCTTTCTCCACCTCAACACCTGCAAGCGCAGCGTCACCCTTGATCTCAAGACCGCCACCGGTCGCGGTATCCTCCTCGACCTCGTCCGCAACGCCGACGCGGTCATCGAGTCCTACCGTCCGGGCACGATGGCGAAGTTCGGCCTCGACTACGACATCCTCGCATCCGTGAACCCGCGCCTCGTCTTCACCTCGATCTCCAACTTCGGCCAGGATGGGCCCTACCGCGACTTTGCCGCTGCCGAGATCGTCGAGTACGGCATGGGCGGCGCTATGTTTGCCAACGGCATCCCGGGTCGCGAACCGACGAAGATGGGCGCCAATGTTGTGCAGGCGCAGGCTGGCCAGGCCGCCGCCCTCGCGACCGCCATCACCCTCTTCGACGCCGAGGCCAGCGGCGAGGGTGACTGGCTTGACGTCTCCATCATGGAGACGCAATTGCAGAGCCAGGACCGCCGCACGACGCAACTGATCAGTTACCAGTTTTGCGGGCGCGTCTCCTCGCGCAACCGCCGTCCCGGCTATCTCGGCGGTGGGATGCGTCCCTGCGCCGACGGCTACGTCGCCATCATGAGCCAGAACCAGTGGTTCAACATCGTGATGAAAATGGTCGGCCACCCCGAACTGGCGGAGGACCCGCGCTTCGCTACAGAAGAAGCGCGCCAGCGCCCCGAAGCGCCCGATGAACTCGAGCCCTACATCCTTCCGTGGTACCTCGAACGCTCCATGCGCGACGTCTGGCGTGAGGCGCAGGCGCAGAAGATTCTCTCTGGCCCCGTCTACACTCCTGCTGATCTCGTCCAGGACCCCTATTTCCGAAGCCGGGGCTACTGGGAGTCCCTCGACCATTCCGCCACCGGGGTCATCGAATATCCGGGCCGGCCCTTCCGTGTCCACACCGAGCACGCCCTGCCACGCACGCCTGCACCCCTCCTCGGCGAGCACAACCACAACGTTCTCTGCGGAGAACTCGGCTACAGTGCCCGCGACCTGCAACGCCTCCGCGCCGCTGGTTGCACCTAAGGGGTAAAGTTCTCTGGAAGAGCGCGAGACACCTCTCTCCCAAAAGAGGTGTCTCGCATCCTAACCCAATGCGCAGCCAGCGCAGCGCAGGCGGGTGCAGCGCGTGCGGTAGAGGTGCAGCAGCCCCTGCTGTCGTCTGGCCGAGGTCACGACGCGGCGCGCGCCGTCGGGCAGCAGCATGCGTTCCATCTCTCGCGTGACGCCATTCGGGGCGAGTGGTGGCCAGGCGCGATAGAGCGCCAGCGCGCGCGCCTCAAGCGTCTTGTCTCCCGAGCGCATCGCGCAGCCGCAGAAGAATGGCAAGATTACGTTGACAACGATGTCCCCCGCTCGCCCAGCGCCAAGGAGTGTCGGGTTTGGTCTGCACGGCTTCCCGAAGTCCCAATTGCTAGCCCAGTAGCCGCTGGTTGAAACGGCAAAGAGCCCCTCTAATGCGTCCGCAGAGAGATCGTCGCAGGACAGCACGCGCGCGAACGGCGCGATCGGCCCGTGTGCCAGCCAGCGCGCCGCCAGCGCCGCCGCGGCGGCCAAGCGTCGAGGTGCCGAGTTCTCCGGCCGCAAGCCGTGTGTCGCCCAGGCAAGCGGCTCGCTGCCGTATCCCACGCCCGCGCTCCGCCACGTCTCCTCGAT
This sequence comes from Chloroflexota bacterium, assembly GCA_016200725.1. The sequence goes on along the minus strand of JACQEE010000067.1, from coordinate 6,240 downwards.
CTGATCGGCATAGCTGTCTGCCGCGATGACCAGCCCTCGCTGGGACGGCAGCAGCCCGGCCCTGCCGAAGAGCATCGCCTCAGCCAGCAATAAGCGTTCTTCTTGCCCTAGAGCCATCAACCGCGTACCCAGTACCGGCCACGGCACGCGCTCCCCTAGGGCCGCGAACGGCTCTTGGTTTCGGCTGTACCCCAGCGCGCGTAGCAGCGCCCTCCATAGCGCCTGCTCCGGCCCCTGTTCGATCGCCTGCGCCGCGAGGTAGACGGCCTTCTCACGGAAGCGCCGGTCGCCCAGTTCGTCCAAGGTTCCCGCGACTAAGGCGGCGTCGAGCGGCGTTTGGTGGCGGGTGCACGGCCGCGCATCCGTCTTCGCCTTCGCCGCGCGCGCCGCGGTCGCGGTAGGCACCACGCGCCCGTCGATCGTTCGAGCCGCTCCCTGCCTATCTCCCTGCCAGACCACCTGCAGCGCCACGCCGCGATAGGCCGGGTCTTGGTCGTGGCCGTGCTGCCTCCATCCGGCGCTGTCGACGTGAATCTCCACGTCGCCGCGCATCCGGCTACCCTCTGCCGTCTCCAGCACCGCGCCGCGAAAGTCTGGCCCGCCGTTCCGCGCCTCCCATCCGGGAAAGACCACTTGCACCTTCCCGCCGCCATCGGCTAGCGCCAGCCGTTTCAGCCGCCGCTCTCGCCATAGCCGCTGCACCTTCGCCTCCGAAAGCCGCCGCCTCGTCACCGCGCCACCCCTGGCCGTCCTAGGAGAAGGCCTGGGAGACCCTTCCAGAGAACTTTACCCTTCAAGAAGAAAGGCCACGAAGTGGGGGCGCTCTGGCCCCCACTTCGTGGCCTTTGTCCTAACGTGTAGAGCCCTTCGGGTGGCAGGGATGGCATGGTCATGGGGTGGGGTTGATTGCGGTGGGTGGAGGTTCGGGGTCATACGTAAAGTCGGCGCGTTCGGCCATGATGCTGAGCAGGCGGGACGACATGCCGGCGGGGGTATACGTGCCGGTCTCCCAATCGCTGATCGTCGCTTGGTTAGCACTCGTCGGGACCGAGTGCTAATTTTTGCGATGGCAAGATAAATCTCTTCAGTGAAGGAGGCTTGTGTGGCACGTAAGTTCCAACCGTTAGGCGATCGGGTCGTGGTGAAGGCTTTGGAGACTGAGACGGTCATGAAGGGCGGCCTAGTGCTCCCCGACACGGCCAAGGAAAAGCCGCAGGAAGGCGAAGTGATCGCTGCCGGCCCCGGCCGCGTCACGGACGATGGCAAGCGGGTGCCGATGGACGTCAAGGTCGGCGACCGCGTCATCTACGCCAAGTATGGCGGCACCGAGATCAAGGACGCCGGCGAAGAGTACCTGATCCTGCGCGAGACTGACATCCTCGCCAAGGTCGGGAAGTAACCGGAAGACGAAAGAGAAGGAGGCACAATGGCAGGCAAGGACATTCGATATGCCGAAGAGGCGCGCCGTAGCCTGATCAAAGGCGTCGACGCGCTCGCCGATACCGTGAAGGTCACCCTCGGTCCCAAGGGCCGCAACGTGATCCTGGACAAGAAGTTTGGCCCGCCCCAGGTCTGCAGCGACGGCGTCACCATCGCCAAGGAAATCGACTTGGCCGACCCCATGGAGAATATGGGTGCGCAGCTGCTGAAGGAAGCGGCGACCAAGACGAACGACGTGGCCGGCGATGGAACGACCACCGCGACGGTGCTCGCCCAGGCCATCGTCCACGAGGGCTTCAAGAACGTCACCGCCGGCGCCAACCCGATGGCGCTCAAGCGTGGCATCGAGAAGGCTGTGACGGCCATCCGAGACGAGATCAAGAAGGCAGCGATCCCCGTCGCCGAGAAAGACCAGATCGCACAGGTTGCATCCCTGTCGGCCCATGACAACGAGATCGGCAACCTCATCGCCGAGGTCATGGAGAAGGTTGGCAAGGACGGAGTCATCACCGTCGAAGAGTCGAAGGGCATCAAGTACGAGACGGAGTACGTCGAGGGTCTCAAGTTCGACCGCGGCTACATCAGCCCCTACTTCGTCACCAACACCGAGCGGATGATATCGGCGATCGAGGATCCCCACATCCTCATCACCGACAAGAAGGTCTCCGCTGTCAACGACATTCTTCCTGTCCTGGAGAAGCTGCTCCAGGTGTCGAAGAACTTCGTGCTGATCGCCGAAGACGTCGAGGGTGAGGCGCTGGCTACCCTCGTGGTCAACAAACTGCGCGGCACGCTGAACTGCCTGGCAGTGAAGGCCCCCGGCTTCGGCGACCGACGCAAGGCCATGCTTGAGGACATCGCCATCCTCACCGGCGGTACGGTTATCACCGAAGAGGCCGGCCGCAAGCTGGACTCGGCCACGACCCAGGACGTGGGCCGTGCACGCAAGGTCGAGGCGGACAAGGACAACTGCACCGTCATCGAAGGCCGCGGCGCCGCAGACAAGATCAAGGCGCGGATGGCGCAGATCAAGAGTCAGATCGCTGAAACGACCAGCGACTTCGACCGCGAGAAGCTCCAGGAGCGCCTGGCCAAACTCGCCGGCGGCGTCGCCGTCATCAAGGTCGGCGCGGCCACCGAGGTCGAATTGAAGGAGAAGAAGGCCCGCGTCGAGGACGCGCTCTCGGCCACCCGCGCGGCGGTCGAAGAGGGCATCGTCCCAGGCGGCGGAACCACACTCGTGCGCGCAGCTGCCCGTCTGAAAAAGATCAAGGGCGAGAACGAGGATGAGCAGACTGGCATCATGTGCGTGGCCAAGGCGCTCGAGCAGCCGCTCCGCCAGATCATCGCCAACAGCGGTGGCGAGGGCTCCGTGGTCATCAACGCCGTCCGTGACTCCAAGGAGCCGCGCTTCGGCTACGACGCCGAGAAGATGGAGTACGTCGACCTGGTCAAGGCCGGCATCGTCGACCCGGCGAAGGTCACCCGCGCGGCCGTGGAGAACGCAGCCAGCATCGCGGCCATGATCCTCACCACCGAGTCCATGATCACCGAGATCAAGGAAAAGAACCCGCAGATGCCCGCCATGCCCCCAGGCGGCGGCATGGGCGAGTTCTAAGCGAGAGAGAAGATCTGAGAACCCCTTTCTCGCGAGAAAGGGGTTCTCAGACTCTCCCAAAGAGCTCTACCGTTTGGGAACAAAGAAAAGGCGGTGGGGGTGCTTTCGACCCCCACCGCCTTTTCTTCTCCTGAAGGGTAAAATTCTCTGGAAGAGCGCGAGAGACCTCTCTTCCAAGAGAGGTCTCTCGCATCCCCTCCTCATCTTGACCCGCTCAGAGCAGCGCCGTAGAATCCGGTTGGCGTTCCCAGCGGGAGTAACTCAGCGGTAGAGTGTTTGCTTCCCAAGCAAAAGGTCGCGGGTTCGAATCCCGTCTCCCGCTCCACCACGCCTCCCGGAGTCCTTGATGGGCTGTCTACTCTCCCCAATCATCTCACTCATCACCTTGCCCTTCCGCTTCGTCGCGGGACTGATTGCGAAGGGCCTCTTTCGCGGCATCTTCGGAGCGATCAAAGGCGTGTTGAAGGCGCTGTTCGCCATAGTGCTCTTCCCCTTCAAACTGTTCCGTGGCAAGAAACAGCCGCCGACGCCGTGACTGCCCGTATTCCTTGACCCACCCGGATACCACCCTTAGACTTGGCCCATCTTCGACCCAGGACGTTGCTTCATGGACTTCCGCTGGACTCCCGACGACGAGCGCTTCCGGCAAGAGATTCGCGACGTGCTGCGCGAAGAGCTCCCGCCCGACTGGCTGGCGCAGGTAGGCGGCGACGAAGAGGAGGGTGGAGCGCGCAGCGAGTTCGAAGCGGAGTTCGCGCACAAGATGGGGCGGCGCGGCTGGCTCACCGTCGGCTGGCCGAAAGAGTACGGCGGCATGGGCTGGCCCATCTTCCAGCAGATGATCTTCAACGAGGAGATGGCGAAGCACAAGGCGCCGCGCAAATTCACGAATGCCGGGCCGCGGATGGCCGGGCCGGTCATCATGCTCCACGGTACCGAAGAGCAGAAGAAGCGGCACCTCCAGCCCATCGCGCGCGGCGAGACCATCTGGTGCCAACTGTTCAGCGAGCCGAACGCCGGCTCCGACCTCGCCTCGCTCCAGACCCGCGCCGAGGATATGGGCGACTACTTCCTGGTGAACGGCCAGAAGATCTGGACGTCGCAGGCCCACGATGCGCAGTGGGGCATCATGCTCGCCCGCACGAACCAGGGTGTCCCCAAGCACAAGGGCATCTCGTACTTGCTCGTCGACATGAAACTGCCGGGAATCACTATCCGGCCCATCTACAACATGGCCGATGTCCATCACTTCAACGAGGTCTTTTTCGACAACGTCCGCGTCTCCCGCGATTGCCTCGTCGGCCAGAAGGATGCTGGCTGGTACATCGCCACGGCCACGCTGAACTTCGAGCGGTCTGGCATCAGCGCAACCGTCCCCGCGATCCAACTGTTCGAAGAACTGGTGGCCTTCGCCAAGAAGGGTGTCAACGGCTACAAGCCGCTCGAAGCTAATCCCGCGCTGCGGAACAAGATCGGCGACATGGCTGCCTACTTACGCGTCGCTATCCTGCTCTCCTGGCGCGTCGGCTGGATGCAGGCCAGCGGCGGCCCGCCTCCAGCGTATCAGTCGGCCCTCTCACGCCTCTATGCCGCGGAACTCACCCAGCGCCTAGTGCAACTTGGTATGGAAATCATGGGTCACTGGGGCGAACCGACGCAGGACAGCCAGATGAAGGCACTCAACGGCAAGGTGCAGAAGCTATACCGCGGCCAGCGGGCGATCACGATTGGCGCGGGCACCTCCGAGATCCAGCGCAACACCATCGCGATGCGCGGGCTGGGCCTGCCGCGCGGCTAAGGAACAACCCGTTCGTGGTGAGCCTGTCGAACCATGAACGGGGAGGGGGACGGACGCAAGGTGTTTCCGATCTCCGACGCCAACCCTCGCAAGCGCGGCACACCTTACGTCAACGTTGCGCTGATCGTCATCAACGTCGCCGTCTTCCTTTTCATGCTCACCATGAACGGCGTCGACCAAGATGCCTTCGTTTACAAATTTTCCCTCGTGCCGAAAGAGTTAATCGATCACGTCAGCTACACCACCCTTCACGAGCCAGGGACCATAGTCAATATCCATACTCCTGTCGGCAACTGGGTCACGGTCTTCACGTCCATGTTCCTCCACGGTGGGCTGCTGCACATCGGCGGCAACATGGTCTTTCTCTGGGTCTTCGGCGACAACGTCGAGGATCGCTTCGGCCACTTCTGGTATTTGCTCTTCTATCTCGCGGCTGGCGTTGCCGCTGGCTTTGCCCAGGTTGCCATCGACCCGCACTCCGACGTGCCCTCGCTTGGCGCCAGCGGCGCCATCGCCGGCGTACTCGGTGCCTACCTCGTCTTCTTTCCTTTCAATCGCGTCAAGACTGCGGTCGTTTTCTTTCTGATCACATTCATCGAACTGCCCGCCATCGTGCTTCTCGGCGTCTGGTTCGCTCTCCAGGCCTTCAGCGGCGTCGGCGACATTGTCACTGCGCAGACGAACGCAGGCAGTGGCGTCGCCTACTTTGCGCACATCGGCGGTTTCGTCTTCGGGTTGCTCATCGCCCTTGTCATCAAGGTCGTTGTCCGCGAGCGTCTCATCCCACCGAGGCCGCCACCAGACTATTGGTCGCTCGGCCGCCGCCGCTCGTGGTGGAACTGAGAAGGAAGAGCGTTAGGCAGCAGACCTCTCCCGCTGTTGACCCTTGACCGCTGACCCTCCCGGGCGCTACGCTCCCGCCCGCCATGCCTTTCGATACTGAAGCCAAGCGCATCATTGATACCGTCCTTGCCGCCTCACGCGCAGAGCAGACGGAGGTCACGGTGCAGGCCGTCGACTCGTCCCTGACACGCTTCGCCAACAACGAGGTGCACCAGAATGTCGCCCAGCGCGACACCTCGATCTGGGTTCGCGCCTGCGTAGGCCGCCGCTTTGGCGTGGCCACTATCAACGATCCCAGCGGGGCAGCCCTTGCGGCCTGTGCGGAAAAGGCCCTCGAGATCGCCCAGGCCATGCCCGACCAGGGCGAGGACTACATTCCCCTGCCTGCGCCGCAGCACATACCCCGCATCGATGGCTACAACGTCGCTACTGCCGAGTTCGGCCCCATGCAGCGCGCAGCGGGTGCGCGCGTGATCTGCGCTCGCGCGAGCGAAGCCGGTTTCAACGCTGCCGGTGCCTTTCGCGTCGACGTCGCTGGCCT
>JACQEE010000079.1 GCA_016200725.1 Chloroflexota bacterium | reverse complement strand
TTGAGGCGATCGAGCAGGCGGCAGCTAAGCAGGTCATCGTGCTGCCGAATAACAGCAATGTGGTACGAACGGCCAAGCAAGCGGCCGAGATGTGCGCATCGAAGCAGGCTCTCGTGACCGCGACGCACGACATGGCGCAGGGCATCGCTGCGCTGATGGCATACAACTACGAACGCGGGGCGGAGTCGAACCTGGCCTCGATGGAGCGCGCCGTCGCCGAGGTGCGCACAGGTGAGGTGACGGAGGCCGTCCGCGACGCGCTGATCGATGGGGTGAAGGTGCGCAAGGGAGACTACCTCGCGCTGGCGGGCGGCAAGGTTGCCGTCGCGGCGAAAACCCTTGTTAGCGCTACGCTAGAACTCCTTGAGCATCTCAAGGCGGGACAAGACCGTGCGGTGACGCTGTACTACGGTGCAGCTGTGGCCGAGCCAGAGGCAGCGAAGGTGGTCGCCGCGGTCGCGAAACGATGGCCGGGAATCGATGCGCAGGCAGTCGCCGGCGGGCAGCCACACTATCATTTCCTTGCTGCAGTGGAGTAGCGGTCGGCACCTCTCTCGGGTGCGGCGAGAGGGAGAAAAGCCTCGGCCTCTATCTGGTACACTCTGGCGACTATGGCCGTCCGCATCGTGACTGACAGCACGTGCGACCTCCCACGGGCGCTGCGCGAAAGCCTCCGCATCACGGCCGTCCCCTGCAACATCCACTTCGGGAGCGAGACGCTGCGGGATGGCGTGGACATCGACTGCGCGACGTTCTACTCACGCCTCCAGCAGGACTCTATACGCCCGACCACATCACAGCCATCGGTAGGGCAGTTCCTCGAGGCCTTTCGCACTGTTGCGCAGGAGTCCAACGAAATCCTCGTCGTGCTGATCTCGTCGAAACTGAGCGGCACCTATGTGTCGGCGACCCAAGCGAAGGGCGAATTGAAGGGCGCGCGGCTGGAAGTGTTCGACTCGCGACAGACGTCGCTGGGGTTGGGCCTGCTTGTGCAGGCTGTGGCACGACTCGCCAGAGACGGCGCGACGCTGGACGAGTGCCTGCTCTTTCTGCACGAGCAGTCATCCCACATCTACACCTATTTCACGGTCGACACGCTGACGTACCTGGTGCGTGGCGGGCGGCCGACACGCGTGCAGGGGCTGTTCGGATCCCTGCTGGACATCAAGCCCGTGCTGGAGTTGCGCGAGGGCGAAGTGCACCCGATGGACAGGGTACGGTCGAGGCAGCGTTCTCTGACGCGGCTCGGGGACCTGGTTGCAGCAAGGAAGGGTGTGCGCTCCGTGGGCGTCATGCACAGCGTCTGCCCGGAGAACGCTGCCACCGTTGCCGAGGCCGCACGCGGAACGCACCCGAAGGCGGAGGTGCTACTTAGCGAGTTCACGCCGGTGCTAGGCGTGCACCTCGGCCCGCGTGCGCTCGGCGTCGGAGTGTGGAGCGAGTCGTGAGCCCGGAGACGCAGCGCACGCAGCCGATGCTCCACACCGATCGCCTGCGAAAGATCCTCGAGACCGAGAAAAAGCGCGGCTACGACGACAAGGCCGTGATAGGCGGGCTAGACAAGTTTGTCGCCAATTGGGGCCTCGAAGCGCACCGCATGATCGGGCACCCGATGTTCCGTTCGAGCCTGCGACGGCTAGGCATTATCTCGCCAACGTACGCGGCGATGACGAAGGAGCAGCGCGCTGAGTGGCTCGAGCAGGTGCTCAAGTGGAGCAATAACCTCGAGATATTCGCTAACGCGATGCCGGGCAGTGCGGGCAAGATTGAGCCGTTACCTAGGCCACCAACCCCAGCGCCGCGCACGGCTCAATCACCTTCGCAGGCATCGGTCAAGGCGCCGCCGTCCAAGGCTGCGACACCTCCTACCGCGCCCAAACCGTTCGTGCGGCGAGAGGCGCCGCTGCTCGCGCCAGGACAGGGGCTGGAGACGCCGCTCGAGCAGGTGTGGGGCGTCCGATCGGACATCCAGCCGCTGTTGAAGAGACTCGGCGTCGAAACAGTCCGGGATCTGCTGTACTACTTCCCGCGCCGCCACATCGACTTCTCGGCGACCGTACCGGTTAGGTCGCTCATCGTAGGCCAAGAGCAGACGGTGCTGGGCACAGTGACGGCGTCGAAGCAGATCATGTTCGGCAAGACGAGGCGGCGAGCAGCCGAGATTCACCTGAGCGACGAAACGGGGAATATTCGCGCGATCTTCTTCAACCAACCATACGTCGCGCAGACGCTTCGCGTGGACATGAGCATTGCGCTGGCGGGACGTGTGGCGCTGTTCGATGGCCGCAAGGTGTTCGAGAACCCTGAGTACGAGATCATTCGAGATCGAGAGCTCGTCCACACGGCGCGGCTGGCGCCAGTGTACCCGCTGACGCAGGGGCTCTACAGCCGCACGATGCGTACGCTGATGAAGCGGACGGTCGACCAATGCGTCGGGCTGCTTGAGGAGTTCCTGCCGATTGACCTGCGTCGCCGGCGCTCGCTGCTCACGTTACCGCCAGCCATCAAGCAGGCGCACTTCCCGGACGACGAAGCCTCGAAAGACGCGTCGCGGAGGCGGCTGGCGTTCGACGAGTTCCTGCTGCTGCAACTCGGCGTGCTGGCGCGGAAGCGCGAGTGGAAGCAGGCGTTGCCGGGACACCCGCTGCGAGCCGATCCGGCGCTTCTTGACGCCTACTACGGCGCGTTGCCCTTCTCGCTCACCGGGGCGCAGCGACGGTGCGTGCAGGAGATCACCAGCGACATCGCGAAATCGACACCAATGAGCCGCCTGCTGCAGGGCGAAGTCGGCAGTGGCAAGACGGCTGTCGCCCTCGCGGCGATGCTGGTCGCGGTGGCGAACGGCCAGCAGGTAGCAATGATGGCGCCGACGGAGGTGCTCGCGGAGCAGCATTTCCGCACGCTGCGTAGGCTGCTACAGCCGGACGCTGTGGGCTACGAAGGCGACGTGCTCAAGGTCACTGCACCGGGGTTGGCAAACACGCTCACGATCGCGCTGCTGATCGGCGGTATGAGCAGAAAGCGCAAGGAAGAGGTACGCGCGCTGGCGGCCCGCGGCGAAGTAGACATCGTCGTAGGAACGCACGCACTCTTCCAGAAGGATGTCGAGTTCGGGAGCCTGGGGCTGGTAGTCGTCGACGAGCAGCACCGCTTCGGCGTGATGCAGCGTCAGGAGTTGCGGCAGAAGGGCTTCAACCCGCATCTGCTCGTCATGACAGCCACGCCGATCCCACGCTCGCTGGCACTGACGCTGTACGGCGACCTCGACCTCTCGGTGATCGACGAGATGCCCAAGGGGCGGCAGACAATCCGCACGAAGCGCCTCGACGCGATGGAACGACAGAAGGCGTACAACCTCATCCGCAAGGAAGTCAGGGAAGGGCGGCAGGCGTTCATCATCTACCCGCTCATCGAGGAGTCGGAGAAGTTGGAAGCCGCGGCGGCGAAGCAGGCGCACGAGCGGCTCACTCGAGATGTGTTCTCGGACTTGCGCGTCGGCCTATTGCACGGGCGGATGAAGGCGGCGGAAAAGGATGCGGCGATGCGCGCCTTTCGCGAGCGCGAGTGGGACATTCTCGTCTCCACCGCCGTCGTCGAGGTGGGTATCGACGTGCCGAACGCAACCGTGATGATGATCGAGTCGGCGGAGCGCTTCGGCCTGGCGCAGTTGCACCAGTTCCGCGGTCGCGTGGGTCGCGGCGAGCACGAGAGTTACTGCATTCTCGTGTCGGAGTCGCCGTCGCCGGAGGCCAGCGAGCGGCTGCGGCTGATGGAGCAACTGCACGATGGGTTCAAACTCGCCGAGGAAGACCTGCGCCTGCGCGGCCAGGGCGAGGTGTTCGGCACCCGTCAGAGTGGCCTGCCTGACCTTCGCATGGCAAGCCTCTCGGACACCGACTTGCTCGACGAGGCACAGCAGGAGGCAGAGGCGCTCTTCGCTCAGGATGCAACGCTTGCGCTGCCGGAGCACGTCGAGTTGGCCAAGGCCGTCGCTCGCGCGTGGCGGCATCGAGTGGCCTCGCCAGGAGAGGCGTAGACCGCTGGGTTGGCTACAGCAAGTGCGGCAGGTGGCTGTCCAGGCCGCCAACGAAGATCACGCCAACGATGACGCTGTACGCCGCAGAGACCGTCGCCAGCGACCGGAACACCCACGGCCTGCGAGTCCTTGCCGTCGAGCCCATCGCCAGGATAACGCTCATGCCAGTGTTCGTGAGCAGGATACTGGAGACGAAGACTGCGCCGACGAGCAGCCCGAAGGCGGCGCTCGTAAAGCCCGCGGCGAGGACGAAGAGCAGAATCTGGCTTGGCGTCTCGGCGCTGATGCCATGAATGATGCCGACTCCGAAGGCTGACATCGGGCCGTAGCCGTTTGCGGCGGCGTCATGGTGGCCATGCGTGTGCTGATGGCCATGACTGTCTCCGTCAGTGTGGGTATGGGCGTGGCGATGCTCGGGGAAGATTGCGCGGCGTGCGGCCCGGAACCCGCGAAGTATGAGCATCCCTCGGCTGGGGATCCGTGTCGCGTCCTTGCTGGTGATCGCGGTGCGCAGCACGACGAGCCCGAGCACGAGCAAGGTCATGCCGACGAGTCGCCCTGTCCAGGCGTCGACCCAACTGGGGGCTTCGGCTCCGATGGCGACGGCGAGGCCGATCAACAGCATCACAATGGCACCATGGCCAATCGCGTAGAAGGTGCTGTTCAACATGCCCTGACGGCTGGTGCGCTGGATCCCCGTGATGTCGGTGATGGCCGCGATGTGATCGTAGTCCACGCCGTGGCGCAGGCCGAGCACGATGGCCGAGCCGAGGAGCGCTACTTCGCCAGATGACAGGCTCATGATCTTCTCCTTGCGAGCATGTGCTAGAGGCCGACGCCAGCCTGTGAGAGTGCCTTGACCGTGATCGCGAGTCCCGCGCCGGTGATCGCCAGGGCGCTTCCCATTGGCAGCAGCCGCATGGCGAGCGATGCGGCTGGCTGGAAGCGCGCGAACCGCCCCGATCCATGGAAGCGCGCAGACATGCTTCGCGCCCCAACGAACAGCATGCCGATCGCTGTCAGCGTGGCCGCGAGCCCCAGACTGAACGCGATTATCAGCACCAGCCCAAGACCGACGCGATTCAGCGCGATGGAGCCAAGCATCACCACGAGGGCCGATGGGCACGGCAGCAGGCCACCCGACACGCCGAGCGCCAGCAGGCTGCGCCACGTCACCTTCGCACCATCGGCACCCGGAGGCAGGTGGGAATGCTCGCCGCCACCGTGGCTGTGCGTCACCGCGTGGACATGCTCGTGACTATGGTCGTGCCCATGCGCGTGACTGTGATCGCGATCATGGTCGTTTGTATGATCGTGGCCGTGATACGCGTGGGCGTGCTCGGTCGCGTCTCGCTTCTTTCCGAACGGCCAGAGGCGCGACTGGCGCAGGCGCGATACGAAGAGCAGGAGGCCCATGGCGACCACCATCAGCCCTGAGGCGACGCCGAGCCAGAGGAAAATGTGCTCCGGTGCCACCAACCTCTCGGCGAAGAGTGTGATCAGCCCCAGCGCGAAGACCGTGGAACAGTGCGTGGCTGTCACCGTCAGGCCAAGAAAGACGGCGTGCTTTGGCGTGCCTTTCGAACCGATCAAGTAGGCCGCGACGATGGCCTTGCCGTGGCCGGGGCCGAGCGCATGCAGTGCGCCGAACCCCATCGCAGCGAGCAGGGCGAGTGCAATCACGCCAGCGCTGAGACGCTGCTTGGTGATGAGGCCGGCAAAGCCTGAGTCCTTCGTGCCCTGGAAATCCGCTCGATGGCCGGGCGCGTTGGGGGAGGCTGAGGCCGTCGAACCTGTCGCAGACCCGATGCCGGTGATCGTGAACGATGCTTTCGCCTCGCGCACGTCCAACGGGCTCTTTAGGAGGTCGTTTGGATACGAAATCAGTTCGTTGCTGACGTCGTGCGATGGCACGGACGAGCCGGCGATGGTGACGCCGTCGCTCGGTGTGACGACGATCTCCTTCCAACCCAGGCGCGTACCGTAGTTGTCATCGCGGAAGGCCAGATCGACTGGTTTGCCCTGGTCCGCATGCAACGGAGCGGAATACCACAGTCCAAGGCGCAGGGTCTTTAGACCGCCCTGGCCTGGGAGAAAGGCGATCTCGTGGCTCAGCGCATCAAGATTCAGCGCGCTTCCATTCAGCGCGAGGTGCAGATTCTTCGCGATCTCGTCCTGGCGCTTGAGGGCGTAGGTCGAGGCTTCGTCGTCGCTCACCTGGCCATCGTTGTTGGCGTCCGCGACGGTGATCTCCGCGAACGTCGGGATTTCCGCCATGTCGACGACGTAGCGCAGGCGAACTTCACTCGGCGACACCTCGATGCGCGTATAGCGGTTGATGGTGAAGTTGCCCAGCGGGTGCGCCAGCGCGCGCTCCCCGCCTCCAATGAAAGGCGCCACGAGAGCGCCAAGCAACAGGGCTAGAGTCGCGATGCGGAACCACAGTGCTCGTCGAAGAGACGACATGGCTATCTCCCCACCGCGGGCGTAGCATCCCGGCTCAGTTCTCCGAGGACCTGGCGGCCTTGGGCCTGATACTGCACCGAGAAGTTCGGGTTGGTCCGATACGTGTCTTCCAGGTACTGACGGGCAAGCGCGCTGTCTCCGAGGCGATAGGCAATCATGCCGGCATGGAAGTGCAGCAGCGCGTCCTTGCTGCCCAGACTGAGCGCCTCCTGCGCCAGGGGCATCGCCGCCGCGTAGTCGCCGGATTGGTAGAGCGCCCAAGCGAGGGCGTCCGCCGCGAACATGTCTGGTCGCGCAGCGCGAGCGGCTTTCGCCTTGGCGAGCGCATCCGCTGGGCTACCGTGATCGGCGGCGAATAGGGCCATTTGCAGATCCGTGTTGATGCCATTCGCCTGGTAGAGTTTGTCGATTGCCCTCATGAGCGCGTATTGCCGCTTAGCGTCGTCGACGTTGCCTCTGGCAGCGTAGACGTCGCCCAAGGCGATCACATATTCGGGAAGCGGGATCTTATCAATCGCCTGCCGGTAAAAGCCGATCGCCTTGTCCCATTGCCCCTGGGCGGCGTAAGCCTTGCCGAGGCCGGCCAGCCCGTATACGTATCCGGGGAAAATCGACAGTGCCAATTCGTACTGGCCCTGGGCCTGCTCGACCTTTCCTTCATTGAAGTAGAGATTGCCGAGTTCGGCGTTGGCCCACGCCGTGTTCTCCGGGAACCGGCCGGTAGCCGCGACGATGGCTTTGGACCAGAGTTGCAGGGCCAGCGGCCGCTGGCCCTGCAGTTCGCGGAGGCGAGCGAGACGGCTGAGCGAAGGGAGCCCAGGATCGATCGTCGCCATGGTCAGATACGCCTGCTCGGCCTCCCCGTACCGGCCAAGGGCAAGGTCGGCGTCTCCGAGCGCCCCATAGGCAATCGCGCCGCGAGGGTCAGCGGCGATAGCCTGCTCGGCCTGTCGCACTCCCTCGTCGAACTGATGGCGCGCGTTGTACACCGTGGCGAGCTGGGCCGTCGCGGTGTAGTTGTTGCGCGGCAGAACCGTGAGCGACCGGTCTAGCGCCGTCGCTGCTCGCGTGAAGTCGCTAACGTCTCCGGCCTCGCGCGCCCGCTGCAGATAGAGTGTGGCCAGGTTGTTGTGACTGAAGAAGTCGTTGGGGTCGCGGTCGACGCGCTGCTCGTAGAACGACACGAGCGTTGTGGTGGGCATCGCGCTGGTGTCACTCGCCGGGCTCACAATGGTGGAGGTGCCCCCGCAGGCGCTCGCTACCACCGCGACGGCGGCCGCGATGCCTGTGACCCTCGCCAACACACCGCTTCGCTTTGTCATCCCGCCGATCATGGTTCCCCCTGTCTCTCTCCGGCCCCCGCTCCCCTTAGGCTGGGGAGCGGGGGCGAAGAGCTGTCGATAAGGCAGTCGGACTCGTTACGCCTTCTTCCGGCGCATCATCCCGACGGCGGCGCCGCCGATGATGAGGCCACCGGCGATGCTGCCGATGATCGCTCCGATGAGCGCACCCTTGGACACGCCGCTGCTCTCCTCCTTCACCATGACCTCAGGCGTCGGCGCTACCGTGGCGGGTGCCGCGCTCGCCGCAGCCTCGCCTGGCTGGTGCGGAGGCGCGAGGTACGGGAAAGTGTTCAAGAAAGCAACGTCGTTAGCGTTCACGCCATCGCTGACGCCAGGGCCGCCGCCGAGCACGTTGCCACGGTTGAGCACGAGGCCCAGGGCGGCGTCGATGACATCGTCCTGGAGTCTCCGGCCGTTCGGGAACTGGACTGGTTTCGAGAAGTCGATGGTCACGACGTCCGGGATGAGAACCGTCGCTAGGGTGTCGGCAGGCACACCGGGCTTGTCTTCCGCTGGGAAGCCCGTGACCGATCCCACGGCGCTGCGCAGGGCCGTAATAGTGGCCTGCGCCGTCGCGCGATAGTCGCGGATGTCGTTGGCCGGATCGGCGCGATTGAATGCGTCCTTCTTGTCCGCTGGAATCAGAGCGGTATTGATCGCGGGGATGCCCATCCGGTCGATCTGAACTGCGTTGCCGGACGAGGTATCGCCCGTGGCCGCGCGAGAGGTAGTGGCCTTCCGCGATGTAGCTACCCACGCCTTGATGGTGCTGGTGTTCGCGTCCGCCGCACCCGTTAATGCGGTGATCGGCAGTTCGATGACGATCGAGCCTACGTTGAACCCGGCGAAGGTGTCCACAGGCTTATCGCCGGCCGGGCGTAGGCCAGCTGCGGGCAAGAACGGCCCCGAGAGGAAGCGCTGAAAGCCCACGAGGTCGAAGAAGAACGGGTCGTCACGCAGACCGGCGAACACCTTGATGGGACCGGCGGTGGTGACCTGCGGTGGGTTCGGCGTCTTGCCCGGTGTGGGCGCTGTCGTCTGGCCCGTGATCGGGTTTGCACCGAGGCCGGTAATGGTGAACGTCTGCGGTTTACCCGGCGCAGGCGCCGAGAACGTGATGTTCACCGTCGCGTCTGGCTTGAGGTCGCCGTTGGTGTCGACGTTGATCGAATAGTTCACGTCCGGCGAGAAATTCCGGGCCACTGCCCCCGGCAGCACGAACGGGTTCACATCCAGCGCGACCACGAGGTTGGCTGGATTCTCCGAGCTGCGAAAGGCGTAGACGTCGGTGATGTCGGCCGCCGGATCCTCGTCGACGCTCGGCGAGTCGAAGTGATCGGCCGCGAATGCGGCCGGCACCCCAACGGCGCTGGCTACCATTGCGGCGACCAGGACCCCTGCTATACGGTATCGTTTACGCATCTCTCCTCCTTAATTTGCTTTCGGTGCGGCCTCCGGGTACCACGGCGCTGCCCCGATCTATTTCCACCGGCCCCTGGCCGGGGGCCGTTCCGCGGCCTGCGCCGCGTTGGTCGGCAACTATTACGGCGGGGCTTGCTCAGCGGATCACTAACAGATTGCAATACAAGGAAGGCGACGGACAACGGACTAGTCAAGGGCGTGGCTAAGAAGCACCAGAAAAGCCCCCCCCCCCGCGAGAGCAGAGGCGGTCCGAAAGGGTCTAGAGAAGACGGTTACGACAACAGCATGTTTGGCTGCACATCCAAGTCGAGGCCGGAGCGATGGCCGCGCTGGAGTTGGAAGTAGCCGCAGGCGGCGATCATCGCAGCGTTGTCGGTGCACAGGACGGGCGGCGGGATGAGAACGGAGACAGGCGAGCACTCGACAAGTCGCTGGCGCAGCGGCTTGTTCGCGGCTACGCCACCTGCCAGGAGCACCTGCCGCACACCGAGGCGCTTCGCTGCTGCTGTGGTCTTCGCGGCGAGCACATCCACGACGGCCTCTTGGAAACCAGCAGCGATGTTGGCCACGACACGCTCCCGCTGTGTGGGGTCGCCGCCATTCGCAGGGTAAATGCCCTGCTCCTGCGCCAAGTGCAGCGCCGCAGTCTTGAGGCCGCTGAAGGAGAAGTCATCGCTGCCCTTCAACCAGGCGCGCGGCAGAGAGAAGGGCTCGGTAGCGGTTTCGGCGGTCTTCTGGATTGGCGGGCCGCCGGGATAGGCGAGGCCAAGGATGCGCGCCACCTTGTCGAAGGCCTCGCCGGCGGCGTCGTCTCGGGTGCGGCCGAGCATCTGGTAGTCGCCGTGGGCGCGCATCAGAACGAGATCGGTGTGACCGCCCGAGGCGATGAGACAGAGAAGTGGAAACTGCGGAGGCTCGGCGTCCTGGGCTGCCGCGGCGAGCCAGTTCGAATAGATGTGCGCCTCGAGGTGGTTGACGCCGACGAGGGGGAGGCATTTGCCCATCGCGATCGCTTTCGCCGTGTTGATGCCAACGAGCAGCGCGCCGGCGAGGCCGGGGCCGCACGTCACTGCGATGGCGTCGATGTCGCTCCACGAGACCTTCGCTCGGGAGAGCGCCTCGCGGATGAGCGGCAGGATTTGGAGCACGTGCTGTCGCGACGCGACCTCCGGGACGATGCCTCCGTAGCGAGCGTGCAACTCGACCTGCGACGAGATGACGTTGGATAGCACCTGCGTGCCGTCTTCGACGACAGCAGCAGAGGTCTCGTCGCAGGAGGTCTCGATGCCGAGGATTCGCACAGCCCTTCTATCCAAACACAGAGGCCATTCGCGCGTCTAGTAGGTATGGGCTTTGTTAGAATCTCGGGGCTATGGCTACAGCGA
>JACQEE010000078.1 GCA_016200725.1 Chloroflexota bacterium | reverse complement strand
TCTTGTCGGCGTTGACGTTGTTGAACCAGCCGCTGCGGTTGGGGTCGATCTTCTCCTCTGGGTTGAAGCGCCAGCGTCGCATCACCTCGAACTCGTCTGGGCGCTCGATCTTGAGGACCTCTGCGCCGAACTGGGCCAGGATGCGCGGCGCGAGCGGGCCGACGACGAACCAGGTGAAGTCGACGACGCGCACGCCCTTGAGGGCGCCGGCCTTGAGTGGCGGAGCGCCTTTCATCGCACGACCTCGTCGCGGCGAAGCGTGGCGATCTCGGCAGCAGAGAGGTCGAGGCACTCGCGCAGGACAACGTCGGTGTGCTCGCCGAGCATGGGCGCGCGGCTGCGAGGCGCGGTGGGCGAAGTGTCGCATTTGAACGGCGCGCCTGGGTAGCGGACGGGCTTATCGAGGCCCGGATAGGCGATGGGCTGGAAGAAGTCCCGCTCCTGCCACTGCGGCTCGTCGTAGTTCTCCTCAGGAGCTCGGATGGCGGACATGGGGAGTTGGATCGCCTGGCCGCGACGCATCGCCTCATCGGCGGGCATCTTCGCGACCACACGAGCGAGCGCTTCGTGAATCTCGGTGCCGAAGCGCCAGCGCTCGGTGCGGTAGGCCATGTCGAGGTACTCGGGCGCGTCGAGTTTGCCCTGGACGTTGTGCTCCTGCATCCACTGCACCAGCGCGACCCAGAGGTGCTGCGACAGGTCGGTGAAGATGATGTTGACGTAACGGCCATCGCCCGCGCGCATGAGCATCGGCGCCTGGCGGTAGGGCTGCGCGTGCTGGCCGGTGTGGCGATAGAGCACCTTGCCCGTGTAGACCCACTGCGGCACGGCGATCTCGGTACACACGGCGACGCAGTCGTGGATGGCGCAGTCGATGTACTGGCCGCGGCCGCTTGCCATGCGCTCGATGAGCGCGACCGTAATTGCCTGGACACAGAGCGCGCCGGCGACGTGCCACGCCTGATGGCCCTGGCCGCCGATGGGCGTCACCTTCGGGTCGCTGTAGCCCGTGCTCGCCATCTGGCCGCCAAGGGCCAGATGCGAAGTGTCGTTCGCGAGGTAGTCGCGCCAGGGGCCGTTCTGGCCGAAATCGGTGATCGAGGCATGGATGACCTTGCCGCCGCTGGCCTTCTCGAGGGCCGCATAGGCCAAGCCAGTCTCGTCGAAGGCGCCCGGCGCAGTACTCTCGAGGAAGATATCTGCGCGCGCGGCGAGTTGCTCGACGACTCCACGCCCTACCGGTTGCGTGATGTCCAGGCAGACGCTACGCTTGCCCGCGTTGTAATACCAGTAGTCGAGGCAGGCATCGGCATCCGGCTGGTCGTGGACGAACGGGCCGCAATGGCGTCCCGGGCTGCCGTCCAGCGGCTCGATCTGGATGACCTGAGCGCCGGCGTCGGCCAGCAACTTCCCGGCGTACTGGTTGCGCCGGTCCGCCAACTCGACAACGAGCAGGCCATCGAAGAACTTGGGGAGCATCTTGCAGTTGACTGAGGGGTAGTGGGCTTGGGGTGCGGCTGTGGGCGGGTTATACCCTTATCGGTTTGAATTGTCAACGTTTACAATCTTTTGTTCTCGAGGCAGCGATGGCGATGCGCAACAAGAAGCAGTCTCCCGAATTGAGCGAGTTGCTGCTCGACACGTGGTGGCGCGTCGCCCGCTTCCTTGGGTCAGAGTTCGAAGAGCCGAACACTCTCGATGCGCTCACCATCGGCCAGTTGCGCATCCTGAAGTCGCTGAGCGCCGAGGGCCCGATGACGATGAGCGCCATCGCCCGCGCGGCCGGAGTCGCTCCTGGCGCGGCTACGGGCATGGTCGACCGCCTCGTAGCGCGCAAACTGGTGAAGCGTTTCGGCAATCCGCAGAACCGGCGCATCGTCCAGGTGCGGCTGACCGATGAAGGACAGCGGATGCACACCGCGGTCAACAAGCGCGCGACGCGTCGCGCCGATCAATTGACGGAACCGCTCGCGCCCCAGCACCGCGAGCAGTTGTACGAAGTCCTGCAGGCCCTGTCGACGCGCGTCAAGAGCGAGCCAGTGTCAAAGGATGGCAGCAAGTCCGTATCGCCGCCTCGTCGCCGCTAAGGGCTAGTGCGAATCGGGGTCGAGCACCTCGATCTCGATGACGCGCTCCTTGAACTTCCAACGGTTGCCCTGCCTCACGAGGTGATCGCGGTAGCGGCCGCAGCCGCCCAGCGATGGCCCCTTGACGCCGCGGTCCAATGTGAGCCAATAACTCTCCACGAAGGCTTCGTTGCCTTTGAGCGTGATGAGCGGGTTGATGATGCTGTGCTGGTGGTACTTGGCATCCGGCGTGCGATGGTTCTTGATGAACTGCTCGAGCGCCTTGCGCCCCACGATCTTGCGCCCGAGCGGCGGCGCGTGGCGGATGTCGAAGACGCCATCGTCGGTGAACAGATCGACGAACTCGGCGGGCCGGCCGACGTAGTCGATGCAGTGCGGGTAGCGGTGCAGCGTGTCGAGGATAGCGCGCTCGTCTTCGAGCAGTTGCAGCCGTTTTTCGAGGTCGGCAGCCATGATGGCCTCCTTGAGAGGGGACACTGAGCGGGCGTACGCTAGCAGCGGCCTTCGCAGCGGTCAACCATTCGCATTGCTCGGCGTCCCGTTCATGGTGAGCCTGTCGAACCACGAACGGGACGCCGCATTGACGCCTCGAATCGAGCGAGCCTAGACTCGCGCCGGAGGGAATCATGGCTATAGGCGCTCCTGATTTGCAGACACTGCTCGACGAGCGAGGCATCCTGGAGACGATCAATCGCTACAGCCAGTGGCTAGACGCGCCTGGACACGAGCGGGAGTTCGTCGACCTCTTCACCGACGACGCGGTCATCGAGATCCGCGGCAACTACCCGCGCGCTCGCCGCATGCAAGGCCGCGCCGCCGTCGAAGCATTCGTCGCCGCGATGCGCAGCGCCAACCAGTACCACAAGCACATCACGGCGAACTCGCTGATAACGGTGAACGGCAACGAGGCCTATGCGGAAAGTTCCTTCATCGTGCTGGATCGCGACGTGAGGGGCAGGCCTGCACCCGGCTCGTGCGGGCGCTATAAGGACAAACTCGTCAAGCAGAAGGGGCGCTGGCGATTCAAGGAGCGCGTCGATGAGATTGAGGCCATCAACCTCGAGGCGCTGGGGCTGTAAGAGGAGGGCGGCCCACCCCGTTTCGGATGCAGGCAGGCTAGTCGAGCGCTATCACCTCTTCGGCGATAAGTGTGGCGATCTCATCGTCGCTCAGCCTCAGTATGCGTTTGTAGATATCTGCAGTGTCTTGGCCGAGGAGCGGAGCGCTCCTCCAAGGCCGGTTATTAGCGTCGCTATAGCGTGCCATCGCGCGATGGCTGACGGCTGTTCCGATTTCTGGATGGGGCAGTGACACCCAATAGTCGCGCGCCTTCAACTGTATGTCTTCCACGAGCTCGCGGCCTCCCGCAACGACTGCGGCAGGCACACCTCGATCCATGAGCGCCTCAACCAGCTTCGCCGCTGACTCCTGGCGCATCATCTCCGTTGCGAGGATGCGTTCCAACTCGTCCTCGTGCCGCTTGCGCGCGAGGAGGGTCGAGAAACGCGGATCGAAGGCAAGTGCGGGACGGCCGATGGCCGCACACAGGTTGCGCCACTCGGTGTCACCGCGCACCGCGATGGCGCACCAGCCACCATCGCGGCAGCGAAAGGCATTGTGCGGGCACATGCGCGGACTCCGATTGCCGCTGCGACGGCCGAGGCGTCCGAGCGCCAGGTACTCCAGGAGTGAGGGCGCCAGGAAGTGCAGAGCAGTCTCGACTTGCGCCAGGTCGATGTACTGACCCTTCCCGGTCCGCTGCCGGTAGTCTAGCGCTGCCATGATGGCCGCGACGGCGAATCCGGGAGCGATGTAGTCGGTGTAAGGAATAGATCCCAACGGCTCGCGGTCGGGCCAGCCGGTCAGGTCAGTGAACCCGGCATATGCGGCGAAATGGAAGCCGAATCCCTTTCGCGTGGCATCCGGGCCATCTTGGCCAAAGGAACTGGCGCTCAGCATGATGAGGTCCTCGTTCACGCGTCGTAACGAGTCGTAGTCCAAGTTCCATTTTTGCAACTGGCCTGCGGTAAAGTTCTCTACCGCGATGTCTGCCCATGCAGCGAGCTGCTTGGCAAGGGCTTGGCCCTTTGGTTCACCCAAGTTCACGGCAAGACTGCGCTTGCTGCTGTTCAGGGCAGCCCAAACGCCGCTGCGATTGATTCCTGGAGTCTTGTCCTTGTAGGGGATGAAGAACCGCATCTGGTCCGGCCGCTTCGCGTACTCGAGTTTGATCACCTCCGCGCCGTGGTCAGCCAAGAACTTGGTGATCAACGGGCCCGCGATGACCCAGGTGAAGTCGAGGACTTTGAGGCCTTCGAGCGGCCGCGGACCCATCAGATCGCTCCTTCGGCAGCAAGGATGGACAACTCGCTCCTGGTCAGGCCGAGTTCGCCGCAGTAGATGGCGATATTGTCCTGACCCAGGGTGGGAGGCGGGCGGTTGGGGCGAGTTGCCGTGGCGGTACTTCGCCAAAGCGCTCCCGGGTAGGACAAAGCGCTCGCATCTCCCGGAATCTTTTGGAGGAACCCTCGCTGGACCACTTGCGGCTCGTTCACCACGTCTGCCGCGGTGTTCACGGGATAGAGCAGAAACCCGCGCTGCCCCGCGGCGTCGACGAGTGCGGCCTTGGTCTTCGATAAAAAGAATCCGGCGATGGCACGTTCCCACACGTCGATCTGGATCTGGTCTAGATCGACCAGATTGATGTCCTCCCACGAGACCCCCGCCACCTCGTTGTAAGCGGCGGACTCTTGCATCCAGTCGACGAGCGCGCGAGTGAATTTGCCGTCCGCGACACC
>JACQEE010000077.1 GCA_016200725.1 Chloroflexota bacterium | reverse complement strand
TGCCGGCGCAGAGGCGACGGCCGGTGCCGGGGTCTTCGTCGATGGTGAAGTAGACGCCGGGAGAGCGGACCAACTGGCTGACGACGACGCGCTCGGCGCCGTTGATGATGAAGGTGGCGGACTCGGTCATCATGGGCAGGTCGCCCATGAACACCCAGTTACCGACGATTTCGCCCTTACCCTCGCCGCCCTTTTTCTCCAGATCGACCCAGACGTAGAGGGGTGCGGCGAAGGTCTTGTCGCGCTCGCGGCACTCGTCGACGGTGTACTTGGGCTGGCGGAACTCGTGCTGGCCAAACTTCAGCGCGTAGCGGCTCTCGGTGAAGTCGGTGATCGGCGGGCAGGCGACTGGCAAAAAAATGCCAGGACATTGGCCCGAGGAGAACGCAGTGATGCGTAAAAAGGACATAAGGGAGCAGATTCAACTATACCAGCAATCCGTTCGTTGTCAATCCCCTGAAGGCCAGAAGGGGCTTCCGCTTACTAGTACGCACGGTCAGCCGTCGGTGGACTCCCGCTGCCCATCTTGGGCCAGGCGGTCGACGAGGCGGGACTGGACGAGGGCCATGGTCAGGTCGCCGCGGGTGCGCTCGAGGACGCCGCGCACCATGTCGGTCGTGCGGCGAAGGCCGCCAGTGAGGGCGTCGGGGAAGTCGATCGTGACCAGTGTGTTGTAGATGTCGTCCATGGCGCTGAGGATTTCCTCACACCTGGCAACGTTGTCCTTGCGCAGCGCATCGAGCACGTAGCGGCGCATCTCGCCGGCGGCTTCGCCGAGGCCGTTGAGCCAGGCTGTGTAGGCGACGCCGAGCGTCTCGGGCTCGGGGAGCGGCTGGCCGGAGGCGAGGGCGTAGGTGATCGAAGCCTCGGCGTACTCTTTCTCGGCCATGTCCACGTAACCGGTGTAGTTCAGATCGACGTGGTCGGCGATGGCCGTCCGGATGTCGGCCAGGATGCCGCGCGCCTTGGCGAGGAGGTCGCGGGCGGTCTCGAACTCGCCGCGGTGGACAGCGCGGATGGCGTTGGCGGAGTTGCGGACGACGTCGCGGCTCAGGGGGTAGGCTGCATCGCGGGCCTGGTGCTTTCGTCCCAATGCCGCGCGAATGCGCTCGGCGATGGAGTCGAGGTTGGAGGTCGGCGTGGTCGCCATGACTAAAGATCGTCCAGCGGAGCGGGCATGTCGCCGTCGCGGGCGGCATCGATCATCTCGCGAGCCTCGGAGGGCATGTCCACGCCCAGTTCTTCGAGGCGCTTCTCGGTCCAGCGGCCGATGTTCCGGGGGTCCTTGTAGTAGTCATCGCCGGGATTGGCGCTCGGAGGCCCAGACTCCTCCCAGACGCGCTCGGTGCTGCGGTGGTAGGCAACCTTTGACATGACGCGCGACACCTCAGTCGAGCCGCACTGATCGCACTTCGGTATTACGGTGTCGTTCATGGAGCGCACCCAGACCGACGTGAGTCGCTGGCATTTGGAGCAGCGGTATTCGTAGATCGGCACGGTCGCTTACTCCATGTCCTCGCCGCCGCCCACATCGCCTTCGTCCCCGCCATCCTCGGTGAGCACATCGTCCGGGTTTTCGCCGGCTTCCATGCGCTCGACCATGTCGTCGAACTCGGGGCCGACCTCGTCGCGCAGGTCGCCGCCGTATTTCCGCATCCTCTTGGCCATCGAGGGGCCATCCATGTCGTCCATGCCGTCGAGTTCAGCGCCGCCGAGGTCATCGTCGGGCCCCCCTGCGGAGCGATGGACGGCGAAGGTGGAGAAGAGGCGGCGCAGGGAGCGGCTGCCGCAGTGCTGGCAGGCGGCGTCGGTGGTCGCGGTCATGCTGCGCACGAAGACCGAGGACTTCTTCTGGCACTGGGTACAGCGGTACTCGTAAATGGGCATAAAGGCTACCTCAGGGTGTCAAGATCAGCCTTGACATAGCGATGCGTCGGCTCATGCATGTGGTTGCCTTTGTGCGGTTTGCATAGGAGGCAGCCTGCTCTACTGTTCTTTGGACGATGCCGCTTGTGCTTCGCCGGTTTGCCCATGTTCTTGTGGCCGTGTACTCCTGTTGGCGATTATAGCATCGCCACGCCTGCCCGCCGCGTTGACGGCTTCGAGGGGCCATGCTAGCGTCGGTGCGCTGTGCCCCCTGACTTCGACATCCGTACCGAGGAGTTCCAGAAGCGTGTCCTCGCGCCGTCGTCGCGCGTCGAAGTGGTCGCCGACGGGTTCAAGTTCATCGAAGGGCCAGTGTGGTTCGCCGACGAGCAGGCGCTGTACTTCAGCGACATCTTCGCGTCGAAGACGATGCGCTGGTCGGCCAAGGATAGCGTGACGGTCTTTCACGCCGAGACGGGACGCGCCAACGGCAATACGCGCGACCTCGAAGGCGGGCTTGTCACGGCTGGCCACGGGCGCAAGAACATCTGGCGCACGGAGAAGGACAAGTCGGTCACGGTGCTGGCCGACCGATGGCAGGGCAAGCGCCTCCACTCGCCGAACGACATCGTGGTGAAATCGGACGGTACGATCTGGTTCACGGACCCGCCATATCTGCCGAAACACCACGAGCGCGAGCTGCCGGGAACCTATGTCTTCCGCTTCGACCCGAAGACCACGGAAGTTGCTCCTGTGGCGGACGACCTCCTTCTGCCCAACGGCCTGTGCTTTTCGCCGGACGAGCGGCTGCTGTACATCGCGGACTCGTGGCGCGCGCACGTGCGGGTGTTCGAGGTGGTCGAGGGCAAGCGGCTGGCGAAGGGTCGAGTGTTCGCGGAGATCCATCCTGGCATCCCCGACGGCATGCGCTGCGACACCGAGGGCAGGCTCTACTGCACAGCGGGCGACGGGGTGCAGGTCTTCGCGCCGAACGGGACGCTGCTCGGTAAGGTGCTGCTGCCCAAGGCGCCGGCGAATTGTGCTTTCGGCGGCTCGAAGCGCAACGAACTGTTCATCACCGCGCACGACACGCTCTATCACGTCGCCCTGGCGGCGACGGGCGCAGGCTGGTGCTAGCGATGAAGGCCGTCGTCATCACGAAGGCTGGCGAACCGGAGGTGCTCCGGCTGCAAGAGGCGCCGGAGCCGGAAATGGGGCCGGACGACCTGCTCGTCGATGTGAAGGCGACGGCGCTCAACCGCGCCGATCTGTTGCAGCGTCGCGGCGGCTATCCGAGCCCCGGCGACGTGCGCGCGGAAATCTTGGG
Source organism: Chloroflexota bacterium (assembly GCA_016200725.1). Next base: position 3,325 of record JACQEE010000077.1, on the reverse strand, counting down.
CCTGGAGATGGCTGGCGTCGTGGCGAAGGCTGGGTCGAGGGCGAGTGGTTTCAAGAGTGGCGATCGAGTCTTCGCATTGCTCAATGGTGCTGGGTATGCGGAGCGCGTCGCGATCAACCACGCGATGGCGCTGCCGATCCCGGCGAATCTGTCGTTCGAGCAGGCGGCGTCGATCCCCGAAGTGTTCATCACGGTGTACGACGCGCTGTTCAACTGGTGCCACCTGGCGATGGGCGAGCGCGTCCTCGTGCACGCGGCGGGCAGCGGAGTGGGCGTCGCGGCGACACAACTGGCTCGCGAGGCCGGTGCGACGACGTTCGGCACCGCGGGGTCGGCGGACAAATTGCGCCGCGCGGCGGAACTCGGGCTCAACGTAGGCATCAACTACCGCGAGCAGGATTTCCCCGTTGTGGTGCGCGAGCAGACGAAAGGCCAGGGCGTCGACGTGGTGCTCGATGTGATCGGCGCGCCGTACTTCGAGAAGAACATCGCCTCGATGGCGGTGAAGGGCCGGATGGTGCTGGTGGGGACGATGGGTGGCGGCAAGGCCGAGGTGAACGTCGGCGCGCTGATGCCCAAGCGCCTGAGCGTCTACGGCACCGTGCTGCGGATGCGCTCGCTGGGCGAGAAGATCGCGCTGACGGACCAGTTCCGCCGCCACGTGCTGCCGCTCATCGAGCGCGGACGCGTCGTGCCGGTCGTCGACCGCGTCTTCCCGCTCGCCGAGGCGTCGGAGGCGCACCGCTATATGGAGTCGAACGCCAACTTCGGGAAGATCGTGCTGAAGGTGTAATGGGGAGGAGAAGGGTCAGGGGTTGAGGCTTATGCGAGGCGGGCACTCGCTATAATGCGGCCAGATTCGCGGTGAGGTGGAGTTGATGCCGACGTACGATTTTGTGTGCAAAGGCTGCCGGCACGTGTTTGAGGTCTTCCGCAGCATCAAGGAGACCGGTCCGGCGAAGTGTCCCAAGTGCAGCGGCAAGAACACGATGCAGTTGTTCTTCAACTCACCCACCGTGTTCTCGCGCAACATCGATCACCCCGACTCGCCGCTGGACGACATGCCGAACGCGGACAAGATGCGCAAGACGGCGGACATGGCTATCCACAAGGCCATGAAAGACATGGGGATGTCGTAGGAGCGCCATGGACTTTACCTGGAGCCCTCAAGAGCAGCAGTTCCGCGAGGAGATCCGCAAGTTTCTGCGAGAGAATCTGCCGGACAACTGGAAGGACACCGCGGGCGACTCGGAAGGCGAGGAACGCGAGGAGTTCGAGCGGGCGTTCGCGAAGAAGATCGGCGAGCGCGGCTACCTCGCGATCGGCTTGCCGAAGGAGTACGGCGGCCTGGGCTGGACGCCGCTGCAGCAACTGATTTTCAACGAAGAGTGGGCGATCACGAAGGCGCCGAGGTCGTTTATGGGGCCGGGCGTCTATCAGGTCGCAGCGTCGCTCATCATCCACGGCACCGAGGAGCAGAAGCGCCAGTTCCTACCGCCCATCGCGCGCGGCGAGGTGCGCTGGTCGACGCTATTCAGCGAACCGAATGCTGGCTCCGACCTAGCGTCGCTGCAGACGTCGGCGATGGAGGACGGCGACGAGTTCATCGTCAACGGCCAGAAGATATGGAACTCGAATGCGCACAAAGCGGAGCACGGCATCCTGCTCGCGCGCACCGACCCGAAGGCGCCCAAGCACAAAGGCATCAGTTATTTTCTTGTCGATATGAACTGGCCAGGCGTGAAGGTGGTGCCTATCATCAACATGGTGGGCCTGCACCACTTCAACACCGTCTTCTTCGACAACGTGCGCATCCCGCGCAGCCGCATGCTCGGCGAGAAGAACCGCGGCTGGTATACGGCGACCACCTCGCTGAACGTCGAGCGTTCGGGCATTCGCTTCCATACGCCCGTCGAGGCGCTGTACTACGAGTTGGTCGACTTCGTGAAGGAGTCTAAGCGCAGCGCCTTCGATCCGCTCAAGGCCAACCCGTATCTGACGCCCAAGTTCGCAGAGATGGGCTGTCGCGTGCGCGTCTCGAAGTTGCTGTCGTACCGTGTGGCATGGCAGCAGAGCCACGGCGCGCCGCCGAGTTACGAGTCGTCGCTGTCGAAGGTGGTGGCGACGGAACTGGCGCAGCAGATGGCTGCCTTCGCGATGGAGGTGCTCGGCCCGTACAGCCAGGTGAGCCCGGGGAAGTGGGCGAAACTGCACGGCAAGATCGAGCGCCTCTACCGCGCGCAGCGAGCAGCGACCCTTGGGGCCGGCACGTCCGAGGTGCAGCGCACGATCATCGCCCGGCGCGGGCTGGGCATGGGGCAGGGGGCGTAGGATGCCAAACGTTCGAGCCGTCTCTTCCGATTCGCACGTCATCGAGCCACACGACTTGTGGCTGGAGCGCCTCGATGGGAAGTTCCGCGACAAGGCGCCGCGCGCCATCGCCGATGAGCAGGGCGAGCACTGGTTCCACTATGAGGGAAAGCGCAGTTCGAAGGTGCGGCCGCTGGGGACACCGTTCGCGGTGCAGGGGACGCAGGCCGAGGAAGCGCGCACCGGCGGCTGGGACCCGGCTGCGCGACTGAAGGACATGGAAGTCGATGGCATCGAGGCTGAGGTGCTCTACCCAAGCCTCGCCATGAGCCTGTTTGCGCTCAAGGATGCTGAGTTGCAGGTCGCCTGCTTCCGGGCGTACAACGACTGGCTCGCCGAGTTCTGCCGAGGCGGGAGGGGCCGGCTGTATGGTGTCGGCCTTGTTCCACTGTACAACGTGGAGGATGGCCTCGCTGAGGTCAGGCGCATCGTCGACATCGGTCTCTCAGGCGTGGCCATCTGGGGCACGCCACCCCTGGAACTGTCGTTTCTCTCCGCGCGCTACGACCCATTCTGGGCTGGAGTGCAGTCGCTGAAGTTGCCGGTCAGCCTGCACTGCTTTACCGGCCATCTTGCGCAACGCCCGAACAATTTCATGGCGGGATATACGATCTCGCCACATGAGATCCAGACCTCGCTTGCCACGTTGATCTTTGGAGGGGTGTTCGAGCGCTTCGGCGACCTCAAGGTGATTTCAGTGGAGAACGACCTTGGCTGGGCGCCGTATCTGATGCAGCGGATGGACTACGGCCAGCGGCGCAAGGGCGGTCGCCGCGGCACGCCATTCGCCTCCGGGCTCACGCCCAGCGAGCGGTTCAAGCGCAACGTGCGCTGCACATTCATGACCGACTCGCTCGGGATCAAGTGCCTCGATCTGCTGGGCGCTGATGTGCCGATGTGGGCGACGGACTATCCGCACGACGACAGCACCTGGCCGAATTCGCAGCAGGTCATC
>JACQEE010000068.1 GCA_016200725.1 Chloroflexota bacterium | reverse complement strand
CAGCGGGAGCGGCGCGAGCAAAACGCCTCGCTCCTAAACCTGATGTCGTCCCTGCCTGACCCTGCGCGCTGTGCTGGACAGGCCCAAGCCTTACTCACTATAGTTCCGCCATTCGGAACTGAGACGAGGTGCGCGCATGCCCGCGTTTCCTGCTGAAGATATCGAGGCTATCAAGCAACTGAAGGCTCGGTACTTCCGTTTCCTCGACACCAAGCGCTGGAAGCAGTTTGGGGAGGTCTTCGCCGAGAACGGCGTCTCGCGGCATCCCGAGACTGGGGAGATCACCGTTCAGGGCCGCGCCGCGATCGTCGAGCGTGTCAAAGGCGTTGTTCGTGACGCGGTCACCGTGCACCACGGTCACATGCCTGAGATTGAATTGACGAGTCCCACAACTGCGAAAGGGGTCTGGTCGATGTTTGACTTCGTCGACTACGGGCCGAACGGCTGGAAGGGCTATGGGCACTACCAGGAAGAGTACGTCAAGGTGAAAGGCCGCTGGTACATCAAGTCCTTCATGCTCACGCGGCTGCGCCTCGACAAATGGGACCGCAGTTCGATGGGCAAGACCCCGTGAGCCTGCCCTAGCCAGTCGTCGCTGCCGCCTGCTCCAACTGGTAGTTCATCGTGTATAGGCGATGGTAGATTCCGCCGAGCGCCAGTAACTCGTCGTGCGTGCCTAACTCCGCGATCTGGCCGCGCTCCAGCACCACGATGCGGTCTGCGTTGCGTATGGTCGACAGCCGGTGCGCGATTACGACCGACGTACGCCCTTCGAGCAACTGCTCGAGTGCCTTCTGAATCAGCACTTCGGTATGTGTATCGATATTGGCTGTGGCCTCGTCGAGGATGAGGATCTTCGGGTTCGCCAGCACTGCGCGAGCGAAACTCAGCAACTGGCGCTGCCCCACGCTGAGGTTCACTCCACGCTCCTGCAGCATGGTGTCGTAGCCCTTCTCGAGTCGCATGATGAAGTCGTGCGCCCCCACCACCTTCGCCGCCCCCTCGATCTCAGCGCTCGTCGCCTCCAGGTGCCCATACTTGATGTTGTCCCGTACAGTCGCAGAGAACAGGAAGGGGTCCTGCAGCACCATCGCGATGTTTCGCGCCAGCGAACGCTGCGTTACCTTCTTGATGTCATAGCCGTCGACCGTCACGCTCCCTTGCGTAGCCTCGTACAGTCGCGCGATGAGCGCCGTGATCGTCGTTTTCCCGGCGCCCGTCTCGCCGACCAGCGCCACCGTCTCTCCCGGCTGGATCGCTAGGTTGATGTCGTGCAGCACCTCGACAGTCGGCGTGTAACGGTGGCTGACATGGTCGAAGCGGACCTCGCCCCGGGCGGGCGGCAGATCGATCGCGTCCGGCGCGTCCACGATCTCGGCCTTGGTGTCGAGTACTTCGAAGATGCGTGCTCCCGAAGCCATAGCCCGCTGGAGCTCGGTGTACTGCAGCGTCAAGTTGCGGATCGGGTCAAAGAAGCGCTGGATGTATAGTGCGAAAGCCACGAGCGCGCCGATGGCCAGTCCGCCATCCAGCACACGCTTTCCGCCGAAGATCACCACCATCCCGATGCCTGTCGCCATCAGGATCTCCACCATCGGCATCATGACGGCCTGGTACCGCCCTGCGGTCAGGTTTGAGTCCAGGTGCGCCTTATTTAGCTTGTCGAAGTCCTGGCTGTTCTTGTCTTGCCGGTTCAGACTCTGGATCACGCGCACGCCCGAGATGTTCTCCTGCAAACCGGCATTCACCAGCGCGATGGCCTGCCGCACGCGGATGAACGCCTGCCGCGCCCGCGTCTGCCATCGGGCGATAATCAGCAGGAGTACCGGCACGAGCGCCAGCGTGATCGCAGCCAGTTCCGCGTCGAGGAAGAACATGGCCCCTACGATGCCGAGAAGGGTTAACAAGTCGGATAGGCTTGCCAACCCATTCTGTAGGAACTCCTGCAAGTTCAAAATATCGTTCTGCACGCGCGACATGATGCGGCCAACTTCGTTCTTGTCGTAGAAACTCATCGAGAGCGTGTGCAGGTGGCGGAACATCTCGGTGCGCATGTCGTAGAGGACTTTCTGCGCCACCCTGGCCATCAGCAGCATGTTGATGTACTGCATAAGCCATCCCACAGCGGCGACGCCAAGGAATACTCCCACTAGCAGGTTGAGCCGCGTTCGGTGGCCCGCAGAGATAGCGTCCACGCACATCTTCACGATCCACGGCGCCGCCACGATCGAGGCCGTGAACACCATGAGCGTAACACCCGCCAGGATAGTTTCTAGGCGATATGCGCGCGTGTAACGCCACAGCCGCGCCACGACTCGGTGGTCGTAGGGCTTGCCAAGAATATCGAGGTCGTCGTCGCTGCCCAGCCTCCCAGTCGGCCGGGGCATAGGCCGCATCGCCGCGCCACGGTACATCATGACGGGAATGCCTCAGCAGCCTCAAGCGGGGTACGGGCCAGCTTCCCTGCCTCTTCCTGGGGCAGCAACTGCAAGTCGTAAATACTCTTGTACAGGCCGCCCTCCGTAAGCAACTGCTCGTGGGTACCGCGCTGCAAGATCGAGCCCTTGTCCAGCACCAGGATCATGTCAGCGCTCTTCAGCGTCGATAGGCGCTGCGCGATCACGAACGTGGT
>JACQEE010000072.1:3760-4368 GCA_016200725.1 Chloroflexota bacterium | reverse complement strand
TTAGGTCGATGGCAAGAGCCTGATTCATCGCCACGAAGTTCTCGTTTTGCGCGACCGTCATCGGGTTGATGACATACTCCACGTTGTACAACTCGAACAGCGGATTGCGATCGATGAACTCGACGTCCTCCTTGCTGCCGCCCGCCGCGGTGCTGATGCACTTGCCCTGGTGGATCGTCTTGTACTTGTTCGTGATGACGCCGCCGGCAACGAGCCGCGTGGTGCCGCGCGGTGTGATCTCGGAGTAGAGGCCGAGGTCGAGGTGGTTGTCGAACAGCCCGAGGCGCGGGAACCATTCGCTGATGCTGCCGAGGCCGAACTGCACCGTGTCCCGGTGCTTCACGATTTTCGCCACATGTTCCCCGATGGCTTTCGCCATCTTCGGCGCCTCCTCCTTCGAGGTGCGCGAGATGGTCCAACCCGTCGGCGCGTCGTTCTTACAGAACCAGTCGATCTCGCTCACGTGGACATAGTTCTCGCCGAACGTGCGAATCATGCGCGGGTTGACCTCGCCCAGCACCGTCTTCGCGGTGCGGATGGCCAGCGCCTTGTCCCACACCGAGGCGCCAAACGAGCACATCCCGTGGTCGTCTGGCGGCGAGATCTCC
>JACQEE010000072.1:0-3743 GCA_016200725.1 Chloroflexota bacterium | reverse complement strand
GTAGGCGGGGTTGCTCTCGCTCAGGTCAGAGTTGGCTCGATAGAGCACAAAACCATCGTTGGCCGGCTGCCGCGCAAGGTTACTGACGAACCCGATCTCGACGCGAAACGACTCGCCCCACGAGGGGTCGTCGTACCAGCCGAAGTCACGCCCCGGCTGCGGCACGGTCAGCCGCACGTTACGCAATTCGCCCCGCCTCGCTGCCAGTGCCAGCCCGAGCGCTTGCGGCTCGCGGCCACGGCAGATCGCGACGTGGTCACCCGACTTCACGTGCACTACGGCCTCCGCGGGCGAGACCATCCGCGACTCGTAGTGCTTGCGCCAATCGGAAGCGTAGTCCGGGCGGCGCGTGATGGGGATGTCGCGAGCGCGTGTGAACACGTTGTCACTCTGAGCGAAGCGAAGAGTCCCTCTGGATTGATTCCGGTGGCGCGAGTATAGGCGGCGCAAAGAAGGGGCGTCAACGGAGCCTTCTTCTTCGCGTTGACACTGAAGTAGCGCTCCGCTACACTGCCACAGGACTTTTTCCTGGCACGCCTACATCTGGTATTTACCTGTGCCCGCGGAGGGCAGCGCATGGCCGAGATTAACTACGTCACCGAGGCGATGAAGCAGGCGGTCGGCATCGAGTCCGAGCCGACCGTCTTCGATGTCGAGAAGTGGCACATCAAGCGCTTCGCCGAGGCTGTCGGCGACGAGAACCCGCTCTACACCAACGAGGTGGCCGCGCGGAAGTCGCGCTACGGCTCGGTCATCGCCCCGCCGACCTTCTTCCGAGCCTTCTTCCCCAAAGACCCCAAGGTCAACCCCTTCCTCAACTTGCCCCTCAAGCGCATCCTCGATGGCGGCAGCGATTGGGAATGGATGGAGCCGATCCGCCCCGGCGACCACATCACGGCGACATCCCGCCTCGCGAGCGTGCAGCAGAAGAGCGGCAAACTTGGCGTCATGCTGCTCGTCTCCTACGAGCACCTCTACCGCAACCAGTTCGGCGAGTTGGTGGCGACGCAGCGCCAGAACCGCATCCTGTACTAGGTGAATACGCCATGAAAACGCTGTACTGGGAAGACGTGAAAGACGGTCAGGACCTGCCGACGCTCAAGAAGAACGTCTCGACGCAGCAGATGGTGAAGTACGCCGGCGCCTCGCTCGACTTCTACCAGATTCATTACGACAAAGACTTCGCGATCAGCACCGGTCTGAACGGCCTCATCGTCCACGGTGCCCTCAAAAGCGCATTCCTGGCGCAACTGCTCACCGACTGGATCGGCCCGAACGGCACGCTGCGCAAACTGAGCGTCCAGTACCGCGGCATGGACGTGCCCAACGACCCGCTCACATGCAAGGGCGTCGTGAAGCGGCGCTACGTCGAGGGCGAGAAGCATTTTGTCGACTGCGATGTGTGGATGGAGAACGGCAAGGGCGAGAAGACGACGCCCGCCGCCGCGACCGTGATATTGCCATCGAAGAATGTTAAGTAGGCTAGACACGTTCCGTTCGTCCTTAGACAGGCTCAGGACGAACCAGAGCGTTCAGGAGGAATCCAATGGGTGACTGGTTGAAGGATAAGGTCGCCGTGATCACCGGCGGCGGCAACGGCATCGGCCGCGCCGTGGCCGCGCTCTTCGCCGAAGAGGGCGCCAAGATCGTGGTGAACGACCTCGGCGGCTCGAGCAAAGGCGAGGGCGCTTCGAAGCAAGCCGCCGACCTCGTCGCCGATGAGATCAAGAAGCGCGGCGGAAAGGCCGTCGCCAACTACGACAGCGTCGCCACGATGGCGGGCGGCGAGCGCATCATCAAGACGGCCATCGACGCCTTCGGGCGCATCGACATCCTGGTGACCTGCGCCGGCATCCTCCGCGACCGCATGGTCTTCAACATGACGGAGCAGGAGTGGGACGGCGTGCTGAACACGCACCTCAAAGGCACGTTCGCCTGCGCGAAGCCTGCCTCCATTGTGATGCGCCAGCAGCGCAGCGGCCGCATCATCACCTTCACTTCGACCTCCGGCCTGTACGGCAACACCGGCCAGGCGAACTACTCATCTGCAAAAGGTGGCATCGCCGGCTTCACCAAGGCCGCCTCGCTAGACCTCGGCCGCTACGGCGTCACCGTGAACGCCATCGCACCGATGGCCGGCACCCGTATGACGCTCACCGACGAGTACTTCGCGGCCCGAGAGAAGCGCGCCAAACTCGGCGTCAAGCGCGAGGGTTTCGGCTTCGATCCCAAGGTCGAGGACATGCAGCCCGACGACGTCGCGCCCGTCGTGGCCTACGTCGCTAGCGACGCCTCCGCCTACATCAACGGTCAGGTCATCTTCATCGGCGGCGGCGTCTGCTCATGGGTCGCGCCGCCTCGCGCCGTCAAGACCATCTACAAAGAGTCCATGTGGACCGTGGACGAACTCATCGAGTGGGTGCCGAATACGCTCATGGTAGGCGTGACCAATCCGGCGCCGCCACCCGAGGAGCAGAAGTAACCTAACCCCTGCCCCTTCCCTTTCAGGGAAGGGGCAAAGTCGTTCGACCCTTCGACAGGCTCAGGGCGAACGGCTCGGTTTCTGGAGGAAACATGGCTAAACACCTCGAAGGCAAAGTAGCAGTAGTGACCGGCGGCGGGCGCGGCATCGGCCGCGAGATCGCTCTCGCGCTCGCAGCTGAAGGCGCGAAGGTTGGCGTCAACGACCTGGGCGGCGGCCCCGACGGCGCAGGCGCATCCAACGAGCCCGCCGACGAGGTGGTCTCCCTCATCAAGAAGGGCGGCAGCGACGCCATCGCCATCTACGAGTCGGTCGCGACGATGACCGGCGGCGAGCGCATCGTCCAGGCCGCGGTGAGCAAGTTCGGCAAGATCGACATCCTCGTCCACTGCGCGGGCATCCTCCGCGACCGCATGCTCTTCAACATGACCGAGGAGGAGTGGGACGCCGTCGTCAACACGCACCTCAAGGGTATGTTCGCCGTCTCCAAGCCCGCGACGATCCTGATGCGCCAGCAGCGCAGCGGCCGCATTATCGGCTTCTCCTCCGCCTCCGGCCTCTACGGCAATGCCGGCCAGGTGAACTACGCCGCGGCGAAGGACGGCATCGCCTCCTTCATCCGCACCGTGGCGCGCGACATGGGCAAGTACGGCTGCACCGTCAACGGCATCGCGCCCGCAGCGATGACCCGCCTCACCGCGACGGTCACGCAGTCGGCCCGCGACGCCCGCGCCCGCGCCGGCATCACGCCGGTCATGGGCGAGGGCGCGCGGACACAGTCGCGCCTCAAGCCGCGCCTCGACCCCAAGGAGATCACGCCCTTCGTCACCTACCTCTGCACGCCGCAGGCCAAGGACATCAACGGCCAATTGTTCTACGTCCAGGGCGGGCAGATCAGCCTGCTCAACAGCCCCTACGCGGCGCGCACGATGCAGAAGATGGGCCGCTGGACGATCGATGAGGTCGCCTCGCTCTTCCCCGCGACGCTGGGCAAGGACATCGTGAACGCGGCGCCACCGCAGCCTGCACAGCCGAAGTAAACGATCATCCGATAAACACAAAAGGGGCGCCCTGACGAGTCGGGGCGCCCCTTTTCATTTGCCGAAACTTAGTCGTTCAGTTCGCCGTCCGGGTTGTGACCGTTCATCACCTGCACGTATCGCGGAAGCAGCCGTTCGCGGTAGACCGCCTCGAGTTTGCCGAGCAGCACCGCAGGGTCGTCGGCGCGGACGATGACCGAGCCGGTGTCTTTGTTCACCAT
>JACQEE010000071.1 GCA_016200725.1 Chloroflexota bacterium | reverse complement strand
GGTCATGCCGTCGTGCGAGTAGAAGTGCTCCCACTTGGGGTTGATAAGGGCGCGGTTGAAGCGCACGCGCGAGGCGATGGTCTTTATGATGTGGTCGGCGCGCTGGCTGAGTTGAAACTGCACGCCGGGGTCGGGGGCGACGGAGTAGACGTGGCTCACCCAGATGTAATCGACCGGGTTGTCGATCATGTCCTGGTAGCTCGGGCGTAGGCCTCCGGCCGCCAACATGTGCCCCCCCACTCGGCCCACGCCGGCAAAGATCTGGCGGGTCACCAGAAACGGATAGAGAAGCTGAGCGCTCGTGTTGAGGAAGTCCTCGTCGGCGCGGATGAGATAGTTTTCATGGCAGCCGAACGTGTGCCCGCCAAAGTGATCGACCGAGTTGTTGTAAAAGCTTGCCGCCTCGGACAGGCCGACTTCGCGCAACGCCCGCACGATCAGACTTTGGCCGGCCCGATCGTTGGCGACAAGGTCCCTCAGGCCACGACATTCGGCGGTGGCGTATTCGAGGTGCGAGCCGACCGCGTCGACATAGAGGCGGCCGCCGTTTATCAGAAAGCCCCCCGACTGGGCTGGCTCGAAAACATCGTCGCGGGCGTGAACGTCGATCGCACCCAGGCGCTGGGTGTGGAAGATGTGGTTCTTGACCGTCTCGACCACTTCCTCGGCTGAGCCGGCTTGGTCGTCCATCACCAAGCAGCCGAATTCCGTCTCGAGGCCCAAGATGCGCTCGCCGGGCAGCTTGCCCATGGCCTATTCTACGGCGCGGATGGGGGCGACGAGCCCTTTGCCTGCTTTGGTGCGGCGATGATGAGCGGCGGCTCGTCGGCGAGCCGGGCCAGAACCGCGTCGTCGGCGTACATTCCAAGGCCCTCTTGGGCGACGGCTAGCTGCTGATCGAAGCGACCCAGGTTTCGATAACAGAGCGAAAGCCAGCGGTAGGTCTGCTGAAGGGCGGAATCGGCATCCTCGTCGAGCTTGCCGCGACCGACGCGGCCCGCAGCGCGCGCACGTTCGAGGTAGCGAGCGGCAGTTTCGAGATCGTTGCGGCGGGTGATCTCTACGTAGCCGATCGAGGAGAGGATTTCGATGTTGTCGGCATTGGCGAGGAGGCCGCTCGACAGGAACTTCAGGGCCTGGCGAGCGCCCTCGGGGTTTCGGTCACGCGCGAGCACGGCGGCGCCTGTCGTCCAACCGGGCACGAACTTCGGATCGACCCACGTCATCAACCGGAAGAGAGGCAAAGCGGCGGTCGGGTCGTTGTGGCTGTGGCCGTGCATGTCCTTGTAGGCGGCGGTTTCCCGTTCGAGGTCGCCCAGGATGCCGCGAAAATCGTCCGCCTGGGCGGGAACGACGGTCACATTCGCTTCGCGCATGATCTGATCGTGGCCATCGTTCGCCGCGCCCTCCACCGATCGGCCCTGGCGTCGCTCGCCGTCGCTAAGCGGACGCATCTCGACCCAGTTGTGTAGGTAAAGATCGGTGCGCAGCCAGAGCCACGCGCTAAGGCTGGTTCGCACCTGGCCAACGAGGGAAGTGGCGGCCTGGGTCTCATGGGCATCGAGCCCCGCTGGCCGGTCGGGCAGGGCAAGGAGTTCCTTCAGGGCATCGGCCGTCGAGCCCGCGCTGAGGAGGGCCAAGGCACATGCGCAGGCAATGGAGGCGCCCCGCAAATCTCCTCGCTTCATAGCGCACGCCGCCGGAATCGCAGCCAGGAGAGACAGAGCATCGCGCCCACGATCATCGTGCAGTACACGGTCAGAGCGCCGACCACCGAAACCGGCACGAGCGGCCAACCGCCGGCGGCGCGCCCGCCGATGTCGAAGAGCGAGAATTGGGGCACGAGCGACTCGATGAGGCCGTAGAACCAGCGCGTCCCGGACGGACAGGATTGGCCCGCGAGCACAAATGCCCGGCTCAGCATCCCGGAGCCGAACGCGAGCAACATCCCGAACGTGGCGGCCGCGCTTGGGGTCGTGAAAAGGCTCAAGGCAAAGGAGGCGGCGCAAACCGCGGCGAGCCCGAGCATCTTCAGGAGCAGATATTGGGCGAAGATGGGCTCGAAGGGCACGCCGAAGGCGAGCAAGCCGATTGCGGTGGCGGCGGCGAGCATCGCAAACGCGAGCCAGGTGGCGAGCACCGCGCCGCAATACTTTCCAAGCAGCATGTCGAAGCGTGAAATCGGCCGCGCGAGGAGGGGACAGAGAGTCCTGCGGTTCATTTCCTCCTGAATCTGACGGGCCGAAATCAAGACGGCGAGGATCGTGGAGAACAGCCCGAGCACGCTGACCCCGAGGTCTTTGGCGAACGCCTCGAGGCCCCTCATGCCGAAGAAGCCGAGTGCGCCCGCGAAGAGCATGATGATGAGGCCGAGGATCGCGACCACCCAGAGGTCCTTGCGGCGAACCGCCTCGATGATCACGCATCGGGCGAGCGGCCAAACCGCGCGCCGGTTCATGCCGACCTCCCGATCGCCTGCACGAAGTAATCCTCGAACGAGCCTTGGTCGGCGGTGACGTCGATGAGTTCGGCGCCTGCGGCGAATACGCGCTCCATTGCCTGCATGAGGCCCTTCTTGCCTGTGAACCGCGCGTAGAACGTGCCGTCAGAACGCTCTCGCCATTCCTCGCTCAGGCCGATCATCGAAGCCTGGCCTCGGTACACGATCGAGAAACGGCGGAGCTCGTCCTTGAGGGCTTCGACGTTCCGCTCCTCGATCAAGCGCCCATGCTCGATGAGCACGATTCGGTCGCACAGCATCTCCACCTCGCTGAGCTCGTGGCTGGAGAAGAGCAAGGTGCAACCTCGGT
>JACQEE010000056.1 GCA_016200725.1 Chloroflexota bacterium | reverse complement strand
GTCCATCGTGTTTCTGTCGTTTGGATTCGCCTGGCAACGGAACGCGGTGGCTGTGCGGCGCAACCGGCCGATGCCGGTCGATCGATAAGCATGCTGAGCCGCCTACACCTTCGTCCGCAGTTTGGCGTCGCGTTGGCCGCCGGCGCTAGGATCGCTGCACCCTCGTACCGGTTCTTGATGAAGGCGTTCCAGTCGATGGACTTCGCAAAGGCAAGGCGTGCCCGCGGATCTTTGAACGGCGTATCTTGGGGCGTGCCCGCGATAGCGTCCGTCTTGAAGCCCACCGCGAAGACACCCTGGGCCGAGTAGACCTGGGCGATCTGGCAGGTTGGGCAGTCCTTCGCAAACGTGGCAGCCTGGCTCGGCGTGTTCACGCCGATAGACTGGTGGCTGTCCAGCGCACCGGTCTTCACACCGGAGTAGGCCAGTGCCACGTCCTGGACCACCGTGAAGTTGTACTGGTCCATGTAGGGCAGCGGCTTGCCGTCGCCGCCGTTGCGGAAGTAGTTCGGGTTGGCGAGCCATGTGCTGTTACGGGCGTCGGCGGCAAAGCTCTTCAGGACGTAGGCGCCCGTGCCAACAACGCGCTTCGTGTAGTCGCCGTCGAGGGCAAACACCTCAGGCGACATCACGCGCAACTGGAAGTCCGCCAGTACGTATGGGATGCGCGGCTGTGGTGCCGTCGTCTTGATGACGAGCGTCGTGTCATCTGGTGCGGTGACCGAGTCCACGCCCGCAAGCGCGACGTTGGCCGGCGTGCCCTGCGGCTTCCCATCGGGCTTCGTCAGTTTGCCGAGCCAGTAGTTGATGCTATGAACGGCGTCGGCGGCCTTGAACGCGCGGCCATACAGCGGCGCCAGCTTAGCGTCGTAGCCGAACGCGTCGGTCGACGGGGTATGCCACTTGGCGTTGGGAGCCAGTTTGAACGTCCAGGAGAGGCCGTCCGTGCTCTGCGACCAGGAGGTCGCCAGGTCAGGGAACGGCAGGCACAACGCCGTGCTCGCCGACGCGATCAGGGGCGCCGGAGCGCAGCGGACCAGCGCGTTGTACGCGATGGTCGCATGCGACATGACCGTGAACGAGCGGTTGAGGATCGGGTCAAGACCGGCGGGCGGGCTCGTGAAGCCGTAGTTGTACGTCCCGCCGCGCTGTGGCGGGGCATTCCAATTCGGCTTGTTCGCCAGCCACACCCAGGAGCCGATTTCACTGTTCGTGGTGATAGCGCCGTTCGGGCTCGTGTCGCCCGGGGCCTTGGTGGGCACTGCTGTCGGAGCTGCTGTGGGAGCCGCTGTCGGAGCCCGCGTAGGCGTCGCCGCAGCGGTAGGCGCAGCGGTTGGGGCTGCTGTCGGCGCCGCGGTAGGTGCCGTCGTCGGCGCGGTCGTTGGGACAGGCGCTTTCGTCGCCGTTGGGGCGACGGTCGGGGCGGGGGTTGGCGTCTTCTCCGAGCTGCCGCAGGCCGCGACAAGCATGGCGATCGCCATGAACCCTGCTGCCCCAGCGGCTAGGAAGCGCCGCTTAAGCAACGTTCGAAACATTTCGCTCCTCCTTCCGAATTTCCCGATGGATTCCGGTCGATTCCGGAACCCGACACACGTGACCGGTCAAACCGGCAAAAACGTGAAGGCATTATAGCCCCGCGGTCAAACTATCAACAAGCCTTCCTTCCGGTGTGGTACAACGGTTTACGTAAGCAGGGATACTGGCGGATTTCGTCATTTCCCTTCTGTTCAGCGCCCTTTCCAACGCGGTGGCCGCTTCTCCAAGAACGCCTTCCCTCCCTCCGCGAGGTCTTCGGTCCGCGAGCACAGGTTGTTGACGTAAAGCTCGTACTCCACTGACCCTAGCGCCTCCGCGTCGAGTCCTCGCCGCAGCACCCGCTTCGCCATCCGCACCGCGACCGGCGCGCCCGTCGCGATCTCGCGCGCGAGCGCCATCGCCTCCTCCTCGACCCGCTCGACGGCGACCACCTTGTTCACCATGCCCAGCCGCTCCGCCTCGCGAGCATCCACGCGACGCGCCGTGAACGCCAACTCGCACGCCTTCGAGTAGCCGACCGACTGCATCAGAAAGAACGAGGTGCCTGAATCCGGCGCGAGACCGCGCTGCGTAAAGATGGCGCTGAACTGCGCATCCTCCGCGGCCACGCGGATGTCGCACGCCAGCGCGATGCCCATCCCGCCCCCGAACGCGTGCCCGCGGATCGCCGAGATCGTCGGCTTCTCTAGCGTCCACAACTTGTACGCGCTCCAGCCGATGTGCCCGCTCCGGTTCATCGGCTCCTTGAACTTCGCATCCGTGTTGTTACTCGCCGCAGGCACCAGCAGTTTGATGTCCACGCCCGCGCAGAACGACTTGCCGTTGCCGACGACCACGACCACCCACGCCTCGGTATCGTTGATCGCCTTGTCCACGGCCTCATCGAAGGCCTTCGACATATCGAAGTCCATCGCATTCCGCATCTCCGGCCGGTTCAGCCGGATCGTCGCGATGTGCCCATCCCTGCTGTACTGCACGGTATCACTCATGGCATCTCCTTGCGCTCGGCGCGGCCATTGTACGCGGCACGCGCACGTGGGCAACAGGCAAGGGGCAAGCCTACTCGTTGTGTCCGAAGCGCGAGTCCACGAGCGCTCCTATTTGGGGTGGGGCACAACGGGGGGCGTCGACGGGGGGTTGGGGGTGTCCCCCAAAAACCTCACGGGGCGGGGGGGTGGGTCAACCAACCCCACGCCAGCGTGCACTCTTCCGGCGCGCCAGCGCCGCAAAGGGCTTGTCGCTACACAACCGCCAGCGGGTTCACCGCGCTCCCCGTCCCGCCCATCACCCGCAGCGGCGCCATCACGAAGAGAAACTCGTTCACGCGGTCGCGCGACAATTCTTCAAGGTCCATCATCTCGATAAGATAGATCCCCGCATCCTGCAAGAACAGCGCGTGAACGTTGCGCCCCGGCAGTGGCTTTACCGTCCGCGCCCCGATCGCCGAGTTGTCGCAGCCGACAGCGCACACGTCGCGCTCGGCGAGCCAGTTCCCCGACTCCGTGTCCAGCCCAGGCTGCGTGCGGTTGTACTTCTCCGGACTCTCCGCGTACGTCTTCGGCCAGCCCGTCCGCACGATCGCCGCGTCCCCAGGCTGAAGCGCGACCTTCTGCCGCTTGCAGCACGCCTCGAGATCGGCGGTGGTGATGACGTACTCGTCATCGAGGTAGGGTTTCCCCTTCAGCGCGGCAACGTCGAGCAGCACGCCCCGCGTCACCATGCCCTTCACATTCTGGATGCCGAGTTTGCGCGCGCCGCGGAAGTGCTGGTTGGCGGGGCGGAACTCCAGGCGCGGCATCCCGCTCTCGCGCATCTCCGGCGAGAGGCTGTACACCTTGCCGCGCTTGACCAGGCCGACGGCCTTGAGCAGCACCTCTGGCGTCACGAGGTTGAGCGCGCCGACTTCGTCGTTCTTCCCCCACCGCCCCCAGTTATTGACCGTGCGTTCCTTCGCCGCGCGCTGTGCCATGACATGCCTCCCGCACCAGATGGCGGCAGTGTAACAACCACGATGGAACGCAACAAGACGCGGGATGCGGCTACGAGACCGAGCAAAGGCTGGTGATCTTGCAAACAACCCCTGAGAAGGGCGCACGAATCGCTCTCGCCCCTTGGGGAGAGAGGAAGGAGTGAGGGGTGAAGCACTCGAATGCAACTGCCTAACTTGTTGTACGCCACGCTCCGTCGTCGTGTAGGGGCGCATCTGAGATGCGCCCGCCCCCGCGCCGCCACGTCCGCTACCAACGCCTGCATCCGCCGCCAACGCCGCGAAGGATACGGGATGGGCGCGATTCATCGCGCCCATCCCGTCTAATTTTGCCGTCTGGGATTGGAGTGAACTGGGTTTGCTAGTGGGTTGAGAAGATGCGCGTGGCGACTCGAGATGCCTAGCTTTGCCGACCTGGAGGAGGCTCCGACTTCAGAAACAACACCATGATGGATAGAAAAAGCCCAGGACCGGTCCCGGGCTTTTTCATGCGTGCGGCACCCGTTTACAGCCTGTTTTCACTTTGCCGAACTTCTGCTCCAAGCGATCCCGACGGCTGAGATGCTTGCACTGCTGCCGGCGGTACCGCCGACTGAGCCGGTTGTACCGCTGCTGCCGGTGCTGTCGGCTGAGATGCTTGCGCTGCTGCTGCCGGTACCGCCGACTGAGCCGGTTGTGCCGCTACTGACGGCGCTGTCGGCTGAGCGGGCACATTTCTGCGTCGCGCCTTTTTCATTTTCATGGGCTATGCCACCTCCTTTCATGTTGCGATGTACTCCCCAAACGCCACCCGAGTCACAAGCTGACAATCCACGCATCGCTCCACTAGTAGTGAATCGAGTCGAGGACTATCAGCAACTCAACCTACGCCGCATTGTTGAACCTCCCACTCTGGTAGCGAAGCTTTCACATGCCGGGCGTAGTTCGGGCGCCTCCCAGCCCTGTCAGCCGTGGTCAGCCTCCGGCCTAACGACAAGTGCTGGCCGCTGCTCAGGTGCCTAAGCCAGTCCCTGATGAAGTTTACGGAGCATGGCCAGGCCATGCTCCGTAATCACATACCCAGATTTCGTCTGGCCCAAGATTTCGCTGGGCTTGATCGCCCCGCTCTCAACCAACGCATTACAAGCACGGCGCACCAGAATGAGCGGCAGACCAACTGCCTGGGCAATTTCATCAGCCGTCGATAGCTCGCCTCCACAATCATGTCTTAGCCGTAGCAGCACCAAGATCTGCCATCTGAGATTCTCGGCCATGTTGTCTCTCCCTCTTGTACCGATGCGGATGCACCCATGAACCCTACGCTGCCCCGATGGAACGGCCTGTGCAGGCGAGCATCTCGCATCTCGATTTCATCCCATACCCCATGGCTTCGAGACCGAGCTCGAGCGAATCAAGAAAACCAAAGTGGCGGAGCACATAGACAAGGATTCCACTCACCACTTCGCGTTGTTCGAGTCGAGTACGCTGCTCCCCCTTTGGCTGGAGGATAAACACCTGCTCCCTATGAAGCAGCCCAGGAATACCCACCCACCCTCGCCATCGCAGTTCGCGTTGAGGCTCCAACTTGACCAGTCGCGCACGAAGAATGAGCGCGGGCCCCTTGGGAGGCTTGAGCCTGATGCGAACGTGCGCCCCCGGCTTGAGTGTTCCATCAACCTGTCGGATGTAGGGGTTCCAGGCTGGGAACGCAGCGACGCTACTCAGTTCTCGCCACACGATGTCCACCGGCGCTTGGATCTCGATTCCATATCGAACGTGTCGCATCGCTTCGCTTCCAGTCTGACAGTGGTTGTGGAGTGCAGCGGTGATGATGAGTGGGTTACGCCAGGGTCAAACGGCCCGGCTCATGACGACCCCACCGCGCGTGAAGGAAACCTAGATGTCAGTGCCGCTCAGGGAATACCTTCGGAAACATTGAGCGGAGTTGCGCTTGATCCACGGCACTGAGGTCCTTGGCCGCATGCCGAAGAGCTAACATCCAGCGCCATGCGAACGCTCCTGGGGCGTCATCCATCGCTAACTCATAGGACACCGACAACATCCCCGCTACCCTAGGGTCGATTCTCAGCCAACTGCGAAGCCACCCCCCGGCGACCCAAGCCAGCTTCTCAGGCCGCATT